>JACONG010000006.1:75606-202034 GCA_014323865.1 Rhodospirillales bacterium
GGGGGGGGGGGGGGGGAAGACCGGTCAGAACCTGACGATCATGCGGTTCCGCTCCGCTGTTGCGACCGGGCGCGCCAAAATTCGCCCATCCGGCCCGAACTTCAGGCCGCGGCACTGCAGCGCGACATCATTCGGGAACGTCTTGTTCGACTGGTAGACATAATCGATGACCCTGAAGCCATCGCGTTCGCGGACAATCATGCCCTCCCCTTCGGGAAGATAGGGCAAAACGTCGTCAAGGTGCTCGATCCGGACCTCCACCGGATGCCTCCTTTCATGATGGTTGGGTTGTCCCCACAGTGAGCAACAGCGGGAACACCCTCCGAGGCATCCAACTCAGCTCATGCCGATGTCCTGGATGGTTTGGAAGCAGTGCATGAACGACACGAATGCAACCGAAACAACCATATTCGGTCAAAAGCTGTTCCGCTAGCCTGTCGCGCCCATCTTCCGGAACCGTTCCAGGTCCTTGTGTTCGATACCGACCTTCATGGCGACCTCGGTGTCGCTGTCAGTGCGTTCGAGCACCTCGCCGTGGCGATACAGGAAGCTGATCGCCTTGCCATCGGTGACCGGAACCTTGAGGTCGACCACTTGGCGGCCGTTCCAGACGCGGCGGCTGACGAGATCGTGCAGGTCGTCGATGCCTTCGCCGGTGACGGCAGAGATGGCGACGGCGTCGTGGCGACGTGCGGCGGTCGCAAGGGTGTGTTCGCGCGCCTCATCGTCGAGCAGGTCGATCTTGTTGAAGACCTCGACCAGGCGGTCGTCGCGACAGGCCTCGCCAATGCCGAGTTCGTCGAGCACGGCGATGACGTCTTCCGACTGCGCCTCCGCATCGGGATCGCTCATGTCGCGCACATGGACCATGACGTCGGCCTCGATCACCTCCTCCAGCGTGGCGCGGAAGGCGGCGACCAGCGTGGTCGGGAGGTCGGAGATGAAGCCGACCGTGTCGCTCAGGATCACGCGGCGTCCCGACGGCAAGTCGATGCTGCGCATGGTGGGATCGAGCGTCGCGAAGAGTTTGTCGTCGGCGTAGACCCTGGCGCCGGTCAGGCGATTGAAGAGAGTGGACTTGCCGGCGTTCGTGTAGCCGACCAGCGCGACAATCGGATACGGCACCTTGCGTCGGGCACCCCGGTGCTGCTCGCGCATGCGGACGACATCCTCCAGCTCCTTGCGCAGCCTCGCGAGGCGCTCGTCGATCAGGCGTCGGTCGATCTCGATCTGCGATTCGCCGGGGCCGCCGACGAAGCTGAGACCGCCGCGCTGCCGCTCCAGATGAGTCCAGCTGCGCACCAGCCGACTGCGTTGGTAGGTCAGCGCAGCCATCTCGACCTGCAGCACACCTTCCCGCGTCGCCGCACGCGCACCGAAGATATTGAGGATCAGACCGGTGCGGTCGATAACCTTGGCCTTCCAGGCCTTTTCCAGGTTGCGCTGCTGAACGGGCGATAGCGTGGTGTCGAGAAACACAAGCCCGATGTCCTTCTCGGCGATGTAACCTTTCAGCCCATCGACCTGGCCCGAGCCCAGAAAGGCTCCAGGTTTGGGCAGGCGCACTGTGACGATTTCTTCGGCCACGATCTCCAGATCAATCGCGCGCACCAGCGCCGCGGCTTCCTCAAGAGCGCGTTCGTCGTCGCGCGGCCGTCGCCACTTGCCGCGCATGGATGGGTAGAGAACCAGGCAGCGCGTGGGCGCGGCCCTGGTTTCGTGGAATTCAGACGTCGACCGTCTCCCCGATCCCCTCGGCGTCTTCATGTTCGAAGAGCTTCAGCGGCGATGCGGGCATCACTGTGGAGATCGCGTGTTTGTAAACCAGTTGCGAATGACCGTCGCGGTGAAGCAGGACACAGAAATTGTCGAACCACGTGATGACGCCCTGGAGCTTCACGCCGTTCACCAGAAAGATGGTGACCGGCATCTTCGCCTTGCGGACGCTGTTGAGAAACCTGTCCTGCAGGTTGTGCGGCCTGTCCTGGGACATGGCACGGCCTCCCCCGTTCTTGTTTCTTTCGGACGTTCCTGCCGGCCTCCCCGCCGATCCCGTCGTCCGTGAACGCTAGTCGCTGTTCACATCGGCACACAAGCGAAAGCATGCGCATTTCGGAAACTTGTGTGGCAGCCACGACACGCCGAAACATCCACACAGACGTCACATCACAGAAACGGTCGCGTCAGACGGCGGCTTCCAGCGCAACCTTCCGGGCAAAAGCGAGGTAGGCAGCCAGCAGCGTTCGTGTCGTCGTACCGGGATGACCGTTGCCGATAACCGTATCGTCGATCTGAGTCACCGGCTTCACGAACGATGTCGTGCTCGTCAGGAACGTCTCGCGTGCGTTCTTCGCTTCCTCGACGCTGAAGACACGTTCGATGACCTCAATGCCGTTTTCCTGCGCCAGATGAATGACCCGATCGCGCGTGATGCCCGGCAGAACATCGACGCCAAGGGGACGGGTCATCACCCTGCCCTCCTGATCGACGATCCAGGCGTTCGACGAGCTGCCCTCGGTCACGAAGCCATCGTCGTCGACGAGCCATGCCTCGTAAGCGCCCTCCTTCGCCGCCGCCGTCTTGGCGAGCACGTTCGGCAGCAAAGACACGGTCTTGATGTCCACCCGCTCCCACCGGTTGTCGGATCTCGTGATCACCTTCACGCCCGGCGCGGCATCGGCATCGCTCGGCAGCTTAACCGACTTCGCCGTGCATACGATCGTCGCCCCGAGAGCATCGTTGTCATAGACATGGTTGCGCGGTGACGTCCCGCGGTTGATCTGTAGATAGACCGTGCCGTCCTTCACGCGGTTGCGTGCGATGGTCTGGTACATGATGTGGATCAGCGCCCGATCCGTCGTCGGCGCCGGGATATCGAGCTCGCGCAGGGAGCGCGCGAGGCGAACCATATGGCCGTCCTCATCGACCATGCGACCGCTCACCACGAGGATCACCTCATAGACGCCATCGGCGAAATTGTGCGCACGATCGTCGATATGAACATGCGCCTGGCTGTGGGGGACATAGCGCCCGTTGACGTAAGCCACACGAGACATGATGGCCTCCAAACCTTGTCGTTGGCGGAACCCAGCCGGTTCTGCGCCCTATCAGAAGAACTCCAGGCCGACCGAGAAGAGCTTTTCCACCTTCTTGATGAGATCGGCGTTGGTGAAGAGTACGACGCGGTCGTGGGCCAGGATCCGGGTGTCGCCGCGCGGCACGATGACCTGTCCCTTGCGGATGACCGAGCCGATCAGAATGCCCTTGGGCAACCGGATGTCGCAGATGCTCTTGCCGGTGATCGACGAGGTTTCCAGCGCCTCGGCCTCGATGAACTCACCCGCTCCCTCGCGCACACTGTAGACGCCGCGGATGCGCCCGCGCCGAACGTGTTGGAGAATGGTCGAGACCGTCGATCCGCGCGGGTTCACCACGGCATCGACGCCGAGCTGCCCGACCAGCGGACCGTAGCTGTTCGAATTCACCAGCGTGATGGCCCAGTCCGCGCCAAGCCGCTTGGCGAGCAGCGACGACAGGATGTTGACCTCGTCGTCGTTCGAGACCGCCACAACGGTCTCGGTCTGCGCCACATTGGCTTCTTCCAGGATTTCACGCTCCAGCGCGTCGCCCAGCAGGACCGTCGTGCGTGATAGCTGATCCGCGACCTCGCGGGCCCGGGATTCGTGCAGCTCGATCAGCTTGCAGCGGATGTCCGGGTGCTCCTCCTCCAGCTCGTGCGCGATGTAGAGCCCGATGTTGCCGCCGCCGATGATGATGATCCGGCGCGCCTCGGGCTCCTCATGACCGAAAGCCGACATGGCGCGTCGCACGTGGCTGGTATCGGCGATGAAGTAGACCTCGTCACCTTCGCGCACCTCGGTCTTGCCCGTGGGCACGATCAGCTGGTCGTCGCGGATGATTCCGACCACGAAGATCTTGAGGTTGGGGAACAGCTCCGTCAGTTCCGCCAGCGGCGTATCGAGCAGGGGGCAGTCGGGCATGCAGCGCACGGCGACGGCGCGGACCTGGTCGTCGGCCATCGGGATGACATCAAGCGCGCCGGGCACCTCGAGCCGCCGGATGATCGTCTGCGCGACCTCGACCTCGGGCGAGATGATCACATCGATCGGCAGATGGTCGCGGCTGAACATGTTGCGCCACGCCGGCTCCAGATAGGACTGGTGCCGCACGCGTGCGATCTTGGTCGGAATGTTGAACAGCGAATGCGCGACCTGGCAGGCGATCATGTTGACTTCGTCCGCATAGGTCACCGCGATCAGCATGTCGGCGTCTTCGGCGCCCGCATGCTGCAACACCGGCGGATGGGCGGCAAAGCCGACGAGCCCCCTCACGTCGATCGATTCGGCCACCCGCCGGACCCGCTCGGCGTCCATGTCGATCACCGTCACGTCGTTGGCCTCGTTGGCCAGCTGGCGCGCGATGTTGAAGCCGACCTGGCCTGCACCGCAGACGATCACCTGCATGAGCCGGTCTCTCTCAGGCCCTTGACGGACGTTCGGTAGCGCGGTCCTCGTCGCCAATGCCAAGCGTCTTGAGTTTGCGATGGAGCGCCGAACGCTCCATGCCGACAAAGCTTGCCGTGCGGGAGATGTTGCCGCCGAACCGCAGGAGCTGCGAGGTCAGGTATTGCCGCTCGAAGACCTCACGCGCCTCGCGCAGCGACATCGTCATCATCTCGGTCCCGTCGTCGCTGCGCACCGGCATGGCGCCATTCGAGGCGATCTCGGGCGGCAACATGTCGGTCGTGATGCGCCCGTCGCCTTCGTTGGGCGACATGATCAGGAGCCAGTCGATAACATTGCGCAGCTGGCGCACGTTGCCGGGCCATTCCGACGCCTGCAGCGTGGCCATGGCATCATCGGTGATCTGGCGCGCCGGAAGCCCCTGGTACTCGGCAGCACGTTCGATGAAGTGTTCGCACAGCAGCAGCACATCCTCACGCCGCTCGGCCAGGGGCAGCACGCGGATCGGCACCACGCTCAGGCGGTAGAAGAGATCCTCGCGGAAGTTACCGGCCGCGATTTCGGCATCGAGCTCGCGGTTGGCCGTGGCAATCACCCTGACGTCGACCTGGACCGGCGTGTTGCCGCCCACCCGGAAGAAGGTCTGATCCTGCAGGGCCCTCAGGATCCTGCCCTGGGTTTCGAGCGGCATGTCGGTGACGTTGTCGAGCAGCAGCGTACCGCCATGGGCTCGTTCGAAGGTACCCATCATGCGCGCCGAATCCCCGCCCATTGCACCGCGCTCGGCGCCGAACAGTTCGAGTTCCACCCTGTCGGGCGCCATCGTCGCCGCATTGATCACGACGAACGGCCCGGTGGCACGCTGCGACATCCTGTGGATCTGCCGCGCCACGACCTCCTTGCCGACGCCGGCCGGTCCGGTGATCAGGACACGGCTCCCGGTCGGCGCGACACGCCTGACCGCCGCCTTGAGCTGGCTCATCGCCTGAGACCCGCCGACCAGTTCGTCCTCGACGAGGGTCTTCTGCTTGAGCTCCTCGTTCTCGCGGCGCAACTGTGCGGCCTCGATCGCTCGCCTCACGACGACCAGCAGGCGATCGACCTGGAACGGTTTCTCAATGAAGTCGTAGGCGCCGACCTTGATCGCGTTGACGGCTGTCTCGATGTTGCCGTGCCCGCTGATCATGATCACCGGCATGGTCGGATGTTCGGCGACCAGCTGGCCGAGCAGCTCCATACCGTCGCGATCGCTGCCCTGCAGCCAGATGTCGAGAACGACCAGCGAGGGCACGCGCGACCGGATCGCCGCCTCGGCCGAGGCCGAATCCGCAGCGCCGCGCACGCAGTAACCCTCATCCTCGAGAATGCCGGAGATTGCCGATCGGATATCGGCTTCATCGTCAACGATCAGAATGTCATGCACCATCGTGACCATCGCCTGCTGTCGCGGTGCCACGCCCCGGGATTTCGAGCGGAAGCATGATTGTTGCGCAGGCGCCCCCGTCCGGATTGTTCCGGAGATCGAGACAACCGTTGTGTTCTTCGACAATACGCTGGGCAATTGCCAGTCCCAAACCTGTGCCCTTGTCCCTGTTGGTCACATAAGGCTCGAAGAGCTTCTCATGAGGACCCTCGGGCAAGCCCCGTCCGTTGTCTTCAATGCAGATGATACAGTGACCGTCCTCATCGGCAACCGTCGCCCGGATGAGACCGCGCCGGTCCGTAGCGGCGTCATTGCGCTCACCGATCGCCTCGACAGCGTTCTTGATCAGGTTGTTCAGAACCTGGCCGATCTGTCGCCGGTCGCAACTGACGAAACATGACTCCGTCGGGAAGTCGCGCTTGATGGCGATGTAGGTCCCGCCGACCTCCTGAAGTGTCAGTGCCTGATCGACCAGTTCCACGATGTTCTCACGATGGAACTCCGGTGATGGCAGGCGCGCAAAGTTCGAGAACTCGTCGACGATGTGACGCAGATCGCCGACCTGCCTGACGATCGTGTCCGTGCACGCCTCGAAGACATCCGGCGCGTCCTCGATCTGCGCCAGATACTTGCGCTTGAGGCGTTCGGCGGAGAGTTGGATCGGCGTCAGCGGGTTCTTGATCTCGTGCGCGATACGGCGCGCAACGTCGCCCCAGGCCGCCTTGCGCTGGGCGGCGACCAGAGGGGTCACATCATCGAAGGTCACGACATAGCCGGTATGTGCCGGTTCGCTATCGGCGCCCACGGCCGTCATGTTCGAACCGCGTTCCAGGCTGATCCGCACCATCAGGTTCGTGACCCGGCCGCTGCGAATCAGCTCGACGTTGCCCGCCGCACCGTGATCCCTGCTGGTCATTGCGGTTCCCAACAGCGGCTCAAGCTCCGGAACGACCTCACCCAGAGGGGCCCCGACGAGGTCCTGATAACCCACCTCGAGGAGAGAGAGTGCACGGCGGTTGGGCAACTCGACGATGCCGTTGTCATCGAGACCGATCACACCTGCGCTGACCCCGGACAGCACCGACTCCGTGAACCGTCGGCGCGTATCCAACTGTCGGTTGGCTTCGATCAGTTCATGACGCTGGGTCGCAAGCTGGCCGGTCATTCGGTTGAACGCACGGCTGAGCGAGGCCAGCTCGTCCGCACCGCCCTCGCCCTCGACCCGTGCGGTGAGATCGCCCGCCCGCACGCGCTCGGCCGCACCGGCCAGCGCCGTCACCGGTTGCACGATGCGTGAGGCGAACTGCAGCGCGAACCACATGGCGACAAAGAGCAACAGAAGCGCGGACACGACATAGACCAACGCGAAGACGATCTGCAGGCTCGAGCGCTGGCCCTCAAGATCCTGAAACTCGCTCACCGCTTCGGACACCTGTTCGGTATGACCGATCACGATCGGATCAACCAGCCGGCCGACAAAGAGATAGGTGTCAGGCGTTCCTTCCAGTTCGATGAGCGCGCGCACACGGTCGTTCGTTTCCGTCGTCAGCATCAGGACCGTATCCGGTCCCGCGCGAACCAGCAGATCCTCGGGCAACGGCTGTAAAGCGAGGGCGAGCGAGAAACTCAACGACGTCTGCCCCAGAATCCGGCCGTCGCCACGGAACACGAGGGCTTCGGAGAGCTCGCGCAGAGCCGATTGCGCCTCGAGCATGCGGCTGAGGTTGTATTCATTCGCCAGCAGGGCCGGTCCAGCACGATCGAGATCACGCGCCATCGCCGAGGTGTGCGAACGCAGGTTGCCCGCGTGTTCGGTCGTGTAAGCCTCGGCCACCTCGACGGACTGCTCAAGCGCCGTCCTCACGCGCTCGCTGAACCAGGCCTCGACACCGAGCGTGAAGAACAGTACCGAGGAAACACCGACTAGGATCGCCGGCACGATGGCTGCCAGCGCGAACGCCGCCACCAGACGTGCCTGCAGCTTGGAGCCGGTCATGCCCCGCCGCCGCTGCGACGACAGAACAAGCAACCGGCGACCGACCACCGCGCCCAGCAAGAGCAGCAGGACAAGATCGATGTTGAGTAGAAGGATGACGGTATCGGTATCGGGACCGTAGGGGCCTGAGCGTGTCAGGGCACCGTAGGTTGCAAACCCGGAAACCGTCGCGGCGATGGCCAGGAGATACGTCAGTTTGCGCGTCAGTCCCTGACGACGCGACCACAGCAGGAACCAGCGCCACAGGCGCTGCCCGCCCGACTGTTCGGGAACCGCGGTCACCGCCCGGCTCCCTGACCGCGGATGGCCGAGATATCGAGATCGCGAAGCTTCTTGCGCAGGGTGTTGCGATTGATGCCCAGGATCTCTGCGGCACGAAGCTGATTGCCTTCCGTGGCGTCGAGCGTCAGCGCCAGAAGCGGGCGTTCCAGTTCGCGCAGCATGCGGTCATAGAGCCCCGGTGCCGGCGGCATGTCGGCATGCTGTCGGAAATAGTCCTCCAGATGCGCTTCGATGCTCTCGGTCAGGCTGCCTGTGAGCACAGATGACAGTGTCCGGCTGCGGGCGAGTTCGGGCAGGACGTCGGCGCCCGTGATGATGTCGTCCGAACACAGCGCCGCCAGCCGTCGAACCAGGTTTTCCAGCTCACGCACATTGCCGGGCCAACCATGATCCATCAGTGCGTCGATCGCATCCGAAGCGACCGTCTTGAAAGGGAGATCCTCGTGCGCGGCCTGCCGCAGGAAGTGATGCACCAGAAGACCGATATCCTCCTTCCGCTCCCGCAGCGGCGGCACGCGGATCGGCACGACATTCAACCGGTAGAAGAGATCCTCGCGAAAACGCCCCTGTATGATCGCTTCGGTCAGATCGCGATGGGTCGCGGCGACGATCCGCGTGTCGGCCGCGACCGTCTGGCGCGCGCCGACCGGCGCAAAGACACCTTCCTGCAGAACACGGAGAAGGCGGGTCTGCGCCTCGGGCGGCATATCGCCGATCTCGTCGAGGAACAGGGTGCCGCCCCGCGCCTGGGCGAACCGCCCCTCGCGTCTCTGGTTGGCACCGGTGAAGGCGCCGCGCTCGTGGCCAAAGAGTTCGCTTTCGATCAGGTCGCGGGGAATTGCCGCCATGTTGACCGCGACGAAAGGCGCATCCCGCCTGTGGCCATAGTCGTGCAGCGCGCGGGCGACCAACTCCTTGCCGCTACCGGATTCGCCCTCGATCATCACCGTGAGATCGGTCGAGGCCAGCCGGCCGATCATGCGGAAAATGCTCTGCATCGCCGGTGATCGGCCAATGATCAAAGGCGTCTCACTCTCGTCATCCGGCATGTTGCGCGTCGTACTCGGGGTGGCCAGTGCCCGCGTGACGGTCTCACACAGAATATCAATGTCGAACGGCTTGGCGAGGTAGTCGTAGGCACCGCTCTGGGTGGCCTTTACCGCCGTCATCAGCGTGCTGTGTGCACTCACCACGATGACGGGCATTTCGGGCCTGCATCCGTTGATGCGCGGCAGCAACTCAAGGCCGTTGCCGTCCGGCATTATCACATCGGTCACCACCAGGTCGCCCTCGCCCGCCGCAACCCATGACCACAGAGTCCCGGCGCTTTCGGTCGCCCGCGTCTCGTGGCCGTCGCGCTGCAGGGCGCGTTCGATGATCGTGCGCACGGCGCTGTCGTCATCGGCGATGAGAATCTGGCCGGTTGTCATGGCGTCGCCACGCCTTGTGCGAACGGCAGGGCCACACGGAAGACAGTTTCGTCACCGAGGCGATCGGCCGAGACGATCCCGCCGTGGCTGTCAACCATCCTGGCAACCAGCGAGAGCCCGAGGCCCGAGCGTGTCTCGCTGCCGCTGACAAAGGGCTCGAACAGCGTCTCCATCAGGTGGTCGGGTATGCCGGGTCCGTCATCGGTCACGGTGACGACGAGCGGCAGGTGACGTCCGCCGCCGTGCCGGATGCTGCCGTCATAGGATGTCCCGAGCCTGATCGTGCCGCCGGGACCGCAGGCTTCGGCCGCGTTCTTGACGAGATTGAGAAACACCTGGATCAGGGCATCGCGGTTGCCGTCGATCGGCGGCAGGCTCGGATCGTAGTGCTCGACGACAGTCAGGCGCTCGGCCATGCCGGTGCGACTGAGGCGGGCGACATGGTCGAGAACCTCATGGATGTTGAGCGTCTCGTGCGGGACAGGATGGCGCTCGGAGAACGCCTCCATACGGTCGAGCAAAGAGCAGATCCGATCGACTTCGTCGGCGATCAGGCGGGCGAGATCGCGATCCGGGTCACCGACCGCCGACTCCAGAAGCTGTGCTGCACCACGGATGCCCGAGAGCGGGTTCTTCACCTCGTGCGCCAGCGCCGTCGCAAGCCCGGAGAGCGATCGTGCCGTGCCCCTGCCTTGCTGCGCTCCCTCGAGGCGGTTCCCGAAACCCTGCTCGCGCAAGGTGACGATCAACGTTTCACCTGCCGGATCGGCACATGTGATCTGGACATCGTAGACACCGTCGGAGACGGGCGGCGGACCCGACAAAAGCATCGCCCGTTCGCGCAGCGACACCGTGTCCGGACCGATGCTGGCACACAGTCCCGCAAGCACCGATCCCTTGCCCAGGAGATCGTCCAGGTGCCGACCGAGGACATCGGCGCGGCCCTGCTGCAGCACGGCTTCGACCGCCGCGTTCACCCAGAAAACCGGACCGTCGCGCGCGACCAGAAGCACGCCGTCCGGCATCTGATCGAGAATGTCCCAGCCCTCGGGCAGAAGATCGGCAACAGGTTCTGCGGCAGCGGGAAGCGCGTTCATGCGGTCAGTGCCTGCTCGACACGATTGTCATCGAAGGTCCCTGCGATCATGATCATGACCGCCATCGCATCAGGGTCTTCGACACGCTCTCGCGGGAACCAGACAGCAGTTCTCGACTCAACGACGATTTCCGAGAACACCAGAGCTGCGCCGTACCGGCGTATGATGCGACGGAACACCATGTCCTTGATGCCTGAAAGCGGCACCAGGAGCGCACAGTCCTCAAGCTGGATATCGCCAATCTCGATGCTCATTTCTTTAGCAATTTCATTTTTTGCTCAAATTTTGAGCATTTTTTAGTACGCCAGGCCTCAGAATGCAATCGTCAACTGATCAGAACATCGGTCACGAACTTCACACCGGGGTACGCCAGCGTGACCAGCAGATAGCCGATCAGCACGTAGCGGGCCGCAAGGCGTCCGCGCGTACCCCATCGCTGGCGCGCGAACAGCAAGGCTCCGATCACCAGAAAGGCGGCGATGGTCAGGATCGTCTTGTGGTTGAGGTCAATCAGACTGCCGTCGGCAGCATACTGCGCACCCATGCCGGTCACGATTGCTGCCGCCAGGATCACCTCGCCCGCCCCCAGCATTCGGTATTCAAGCTGCTCGCTGTCGGACAGCGACGGCAGCAGGTTCGTCAGACGGCCGGGCTCGCGCCGCTTCAGCGCCCGCTCCTGCAACACGACGGCCGCGCCCGCGACCGCGGCAAGCGTCAGAAAGACATAGGTCCCCAGTGACAGGGTGACATGGATGCCGAACCACCCCAGGGCCGTCTCCTCGCTCAGCGGCCTGCCAGGTGCCTGGCTCCAGACCGCCGCGGCCAATGCAAGGAACGCCATGTAAGGAGCCAGAAGACAGCCGACCTGACGCATTTCGCTCAGCACGAGGCACAACACCAGGTAGATGACCAGAGTCGCCGCAACGGTCAGCCAGAGCGCTGCGCCGAAGCCGGCGCTCCATGCAGAACCCTGCTGTGCGGCGGCCCAGCCGGTCGCGGCAAGCGCCGCAAAGCCGAAGACCGCCCAGAACGGTGCCTCCCGAGCACCGCGCCAGGCGACGACCGCTGCGGGAATCACACAGGCGGCGGCGATGAGATGGGGCCAAAGCGATGACGTCATGAGCGGTATCTAGAGCATTTTGCGGCTCGCCGTCGACCCGTTCGACCGCTTGACCTATGGTGGGCACCTCTGACCCGTGACCGGCCCCATGCAGCAGATCGCAGCCGTCATCGTGGCCGCCGGGCGTGGCGAACGCGCAGGCGGCGGCACACCGAAACAGTACCGCAAGATCGCGGGCGCCCCGCTGCTGACATGGACTCTGCGCCGTCTCGCCGCCATCGACGGTGTCGGGCCCATTCAGATCGTGATCGACCCAGACCACCGGGCACTCTACGAGCGCGCGACCCGTAGCTTCGATCTCCTGCCAGCCTGCCCCGGCGGCACCACACGTCAGGGTTCGGTCCTCCGGGGCCTCGAAGCCCTCGCAGCCCACGATCCTGGTTGGGTCATGGTGCACGATGCCGCGCGGCCATTCGTGACATCGGCGCTCGTTGAACGCCTGCGGGACGCCCTTGCGACTGGCGCTGACGGCGTCATCCCCGTGCTGCCCGTGACCGACACTCTGAAGCGTTGCCCCGACGGCATCATCGCCGCCACGCTCGACCGCAGCGAATTCGGCTTGGCCCAGACCCCGCAGGCCTTCGGTTTCGCGGCGTTGCTGGAGGCCCATCACAAGGTACAGGGCAATGAACTGACCGATGACGCAGCCGTCGCCGAGGCGGCCGGCATGGCCGTCCACACCGTTCCCGGAGACACAGGCAACGTGAAGGTAACCATGGCCGACGACCTCGACGCCGCGACCGCGCGCCTGGAGCACATCGAAACCCGCACGGGCACGGGCTTCGACGTCCATGCCTTCGCAGAGGGTGATAACGTCATGCTGTGCGGCATCCGCATTCCGCACGATCAGACCCTGTCCGGCGACACCGATGCCGATGTCGGGCTTCATGTACTGGTCGACGCCATGCTGGGTGCGATGGGCGAAGGCGATCTCGGCGTTCACTTCCCCGTGGGATCGGCGGAATGGAAGGGCCGCCCGTCCAGCGACATGGTCGCCGTGGCCGTCGGTCTCATGCAGCAACGGCACGCCCGGCTGGTCCATGCCGACATCACGCTGATCGCGCAAAAACCCAGGCTCGCCAAACACCAGACCGCCATGAAGGCACGTGTCGCAGAACTGCTCGGCGTGGCACCGTCGCGGGTCAATATCAAGGTCACCTCGACGGACGGCCTGGGTTTTGCCGGCCGGAGCGAAGGCATTGCGGGCCAGGCGGCGGTCACGATCGCCATGCCGTCGCACGATCCGCAATGAAGACCCGGGCCACCGTCACCCTCGGCATGCCGGGCGCGTTCATCGCCACATGGTTCGGCGCAGGCCTCCTGAGACCTGCCCCCGGCACCTGGGGATCCCTGGCCGCGCTGCCTCTGGGCATCGCAGTTCTCTATCTTGCGGGGCCCTGGGCCCTGGCGGTCGTCGCCGTTGCGGTGTTCGGCCTCGGCATGATGTCCGCCGGCCGCCTGATCGCCTCCTTCCCCCAGGGTTCGGATCACGATCACGGTGCCATCGTTGTCGACGAGGTCGCGGGACAACTGATCGCGCTTATCCCGGCGATGCTGTCGCCACTGTTGTGGGTTGCCGCCTTCCTGCTGTTTCGCCTGTTCGACATCTGGAAGCCCTGGCCGATCCGTCGCCTCGACCGCGATGTTCCCGGCGTCCTGGGCGTGATGGCCGATGACATCGTGGCCGGGATCTTCGCCGCGGTCGGCGTCTTCGTTCTCGCACAGATCGGGCTCGCCGATGTTTGACGATGCGATAAACATCCTCGCCGCTGAGGTTCTCGCGGCATGCCGCAGGCGCGGGCTGATGATGGTCATTGCGGAGTCCTGCACCGGTGGCCTCGTGGCCAGTGCGCTGACGGCCGTCTCCGGCTCGTCCGACGTCGTCGACCGCGGCTATGTGACCTATTCCTACGACTCCAAGACCGAAATGCTCGGCGTGCCACGCGACCTGATCATGGATCGCGGTGCCGTCAGCGAAGCGGTTGCACGCGCCATGTCCATTGGCGTTCTGGCCCGTCATCCCGGACGCATCGCAGTTGCTGTAACGGGCGTCGCTGGTCCCGGCAGTGACAGCCAGGCCAAACCGGCCGGCCTGGTTCACTTCGCAGCCGGCCTTGGCGGCGAGATTCGCCATCTGGAACGGCGCTACGGCGACGTCGGACGGGATGCCGTGCGTCAGGCTGCCGTTTGCGACGCCTTGTCGCTCGTCCTGGAACTCTGCGCATAGCTCATAAGCCAGTCCGCGACGGCATCACGCGCCTGATTCCTGCGGTTGCCCGGATAAACGACATAGTAGCCAGAGGCGTCGTCATCCGACTCATCCCAGACCACGGCCAGGTCCTCTCGCGCAACGCCATCTTCGACGAGCAAACGGGGTGCCAGGGCAATCCCCTGCCCCATCGCGGCCGCATCGAGCGCGAGTGCGGTGCGATTGATGCGCAGCGCCGGGCGGACCCCAGGTGTTCCCTCGCGCCGAAACAGATTCGCCCAGTTGTCGTGGCTGTCCTCGATCAGGTTCTGTTCCGAAAGATCGCCGAGTGTGGGCGACATCGACAGACCGTCGGCCATGGCGGGATTGCAGACAGCGCACAACCCAAGCGGTGCCAGGCGCTCGCAGACGAGTTTGTTGCCGAACGGCGGCGTCCCCTGGCGAATGGCGATGTCCGCCCCGTCGCCGCCGAACGTGGCGAGTTGTGCGGTCGCGATCGTCTGGAGATCGATCCCGGGATGAGCTCTCGAGAACGCAGCGAGCCTGGGAACCAGCCATTTGGCGGCCAGCGAGGGCGGAAGACTGAGCCGAATGGTCGCCGCATCGGGTTCCAGGTTGCCGATGGCCTCATCGACGGAGACGAGCGCAGCGGCAATCCGCTGGTGGAACGTCACCGCCTCGGGTGTCAGCATCAGACCACGCGCATGGCGGTCGAAAAGCCGCACACCAAGGTCGTCTTCGAGAGCGCGCACGCGCTGGGCGACCGCTCCCTGCGTGATGTGGAGTTCGTCCGCCGCCTTGCGAAAGTTCAGATGGCGCGCGGCCGCGTCGAACATCCGAAGCGATTCGAGATTGGGTCGACGGTGCATCGTCATTCATCCAGCCAGCAGACTCTCTACAGTCTCACGCGACAAATCATGATTGGTCAATCGACCGCATCCGTGCCACGTCTGGCCCGAACACCAGACGCGGAGGCGTGATGATGACAAAGAAGGTTGCAATCGTGACAGCGGGCGGCAGCGGCATGGGCGCGGCAGCGGCACGAAGGTTGGCCGCCGAAGGCCATGAGATCGCCGTCCTGTCGTCGTCGGGCAAGGGCCGGGCACTGGCCGAGGAACTTGGCGGCATCGGGTTCACCGGATCGAACCAGTCGAACGACGATCTCAAGGCGCTGGTCGACGCGGTCATGCACCGCTGGGGCCGCATCGATGTCCTGGTGAACAGCGCCGGCCACGGCCCGCGGGCACCCGTCCTGGACCTATCGGACGATGACTGGCACACAGGCATGGACGTTTACTTTCTCAGCGCCGTCCGCCCCACACGCCTCGTCGCGCCGATCATGCAGGCGCAGCGCTCCGGATCGATCGTCAACATCTCGACCTTCGCGGCCTTCGAGCCCGACCCCGTTTTCCCGACCTCGGGCGTCTTCCGTGCCGGCCTTGCTGGCTTCACCAAGCTCTTCGCCGATCGCTACGCCGCCGACAACGTACGCATGAACAACGTGCTGCCGGGCTTCATCGACAGTCTTCCCGAGAACCCGGACTTCAAGGCGCGAATCCCAATGTCACGCTACGGACAGGTTGACGAAATTGCGGCGACGGTCGCGTTCCTCGCCTCCGATGGCGGTGGTTACATCACAGGTCAGAACATCCGTGTCGACGGCGGAATCACCCGCGCCGTCTAGGTCGGTTGTGAGCGGCCAGGTTCCCTTGAAGATTTCCAGACGCAGCGACGTCGATCGGCCCGCGTCGATCGGCTCCGATGAACAGGCGGTCACGATCACGATGCCGTCGCGTTCAGCGCAAAACGCAACATGGTCACCGGCAACCGACATGGCCACGCCATAGAGGAACGAACCGTCCGGCTGCGGTGGGGTGTTCTGGAAGATGTTCAGCGGGTCAAGGATGTGGCTGTGTTTGATGCCGGCCGCTTCGGCCGCGATGAAGTCGTTGTCGCGGCAGTCGGGATGGTCCCTGGTGAGCACGGCGGGCATAGGAAGGCACCATGGTTTACCACGCTGGGGGTCGGACCTTTGTTATCTCGGTTCGCAAGGTTAAACCTGATACCTTCGTCGAAGAGGAACTTGAGCCTGTCGGTTACTGATAACCTCAGTCAGCAACGGCTATCGTCAGGGGGTGTCGTATCGTTTTATTCCCTCAGCGTTATACGCACCCCCACGCCGCTTCAACATAGCCGCTTCAACATAAAGGAGACCAACCATGAAAATTTCCAATACCATCGCAAGCACCATGCTGGCAGCACTAATCCTGACCGGTCAGGCCGGGGCACAGGTCTACGGATGCAATTGGACGGGACAGGCGTTCTGGCGAGGCGCGGGCCTGCCGGATGTGGAGCGCTGCATCAAGGCCGGTGCCAACATCGATGCCCGTGACGAACACGGATGGACACCCCTGCACTACGCAGCACATTCTGGCACAGCGGAGAGCGTGCAGGCCCTGCTCGACGCTTGGGCCGACGTCGGGGCGCGGGACAAAAACGAATGGACACCGCTGCACGTGGCGGCGAAGGCGGGCACAGCGGAGAGCGTGCAGGCCCTGATCGCCGCCGGGGCCGATATCGAGGCGCGGGACAAAAACGAATGGACACCGCTGTACGTGGCGGCGAAGGCGGGCACAGCGGAGAGCGTGCAGGCCCTGATCGCCGCCGGGGCCGATATCGAGGCGCGGGAAGAATTGTTTGGACATACACCGCTGCACTGGGCGCGGGATCGCGAGACCGCGCAGGCCCTGATCGCCGCCGGGGCCGATATCGGGGCGCGGGACGAACTCGGAAATACACCGCTGCACGTGGCGGCGATTTCGAGCACAGCGGATAGCGTGCAGGTCCTGATCGCCGCAGGGGCCGACCTCGGAGCGCGGGACGCACTCGGATCGACGCCCCTGCACGTGGCGGCGGAGTACGGCACAGCGGAGAGCGTGCAGGCCCTGATCGCCGCAGGGGCCGACATCAGGGCGCGGGACAGATACGGCGAGCTCGCCGCCGATCTTGCCGAAGACAACGAAGCCGTGCGCAATCATCCCGTGTTCTCGACGCTGAACGAAGCACGCGACTGACCACTTTGCAGTTCATTGGAACAGGAGATCTCATGAGCGAAAAAGGTCTGTCCACGGTTGGGTATCATGGTTGCGTTGTTCGCTCTTGTTGCCAAAGCAGAAAACGCTCGCCTGCCACAAACCAGGATGGAAAGCGCATCGCAGCAGCTCGCGAACAGCATGTCGTGGTGCCCGGGCGAGGCATTCTTCATCCGGGTCAGGATCGACCGGTCGAAGGTGGACATGAACGGCCCGCCCAGCTTGCGGGAAACATGCGTCCGGTCAGCATCCGGGTGAAAGCGGTCGAGAGATACTCGTCATGGTCCCGAGCACCGATCGCCCAGAGATCGGCCACCTGGTGCCCCTCGACGTCGGTCAAACGAACGGTCTGCCCATTCCTGGCCCGGATCGAGCCGTTGCCGTAACCGGGAATGTCCGTCGTCGCGATGGTCTTGGCCATGGCACGCCCCTCCGTTGCTACTCGGCGGCATCCTGCTCCCCGGCTCTTCCCGGCCCGTAGAGATCGTGGGCGCGCGCCTCGAAGGCCCTCACCATTCGGCGGACGGCTTCATGGAACAACACCCCGATGGCCTTATGCAGCACCTTCGAACGAAACTCGAAGTCGATGTCGAAGTCGACGATGCAGCTTCCGTCATCCTGGGGAATGAAGAGCCAGCGGTTCCGCATGTGCTTGAACGGTCCGTCCGTATAGGAGACGTCGATACGCTCGGACGGCGTCAGGATCACCTTCGAGGTGAAGCGCTCGCGGAACACCTTGAAGCCGATCACGAGATCCGCCCAGAACACGTCGCCCTCCCGCTTGCGAATCCGGGACACAATGCACCACGGGATGAACTCCGGGTAGCGGCCGACATCCGCCACGAGGTCGTAAAGCTGCTCCGCGCTCCAGGGCAGCCGTTTCTGCTCGCGATGGACGGGCATCAGGCTTCGCCGCCCTCGCGCCGTTGCTTGAGCAGGGCAAAGTCCCTGTCGGCGTGGTGCGATGAGCGGGTTAGCGGACTGGCACTGACCATCAGGAAACCCTTGGCATAGGCCAAACGTTCGAGTTCCTCGAACTCCTCGGGCGTCCAGAACCGGTCGATTGTGTGGTGGCGCGGCGTCGGCTGCAGGTATTGGCCCACGGTCAGGAAGTCAACACCGGCCGCGCGCAGGTCGTCCATCACCTGAAGGACTTCGTCCCTGCTCTCGCCCAGGCCGACCATCAGGCCCGACTTGGTGAAGATCGTGGGATCGACCTCTTTCACAAGCCAGAGCAGGTTGAGCGACGCGAAGTAGCGCGATCCCGGCCGGACCTCGCGGTAAAGCCGGGGGACCGTCTCAAGATTGTGGTTGAAGACGTCGGGCCTCGCCTGCGCGACCCGCTCGATCGAGCCCTTCTTGCGCAGGAAGTCGGGGGTCAGGATCTCGATCGTTGTGTCCGGCGCCCTGGCGCGCAGTTCGCCGATGCAGGCGACAAAGTGGTCTGCCCCGCCGTCGGCAAGATCGTCGCGGTCCACCGACGTGATCACGACATGATTGAGATCGAGACTGCTCACCATGTCGGCCAGCCTGCGGGGTTCGTCGGCATCGACGGGGCCGGGTTTGCCGGTCGCGACGTTGCAGAAGGTGCATCCGCGGGTGCAGATGTCTCCCAGGATCATGACCGTGGCGTGCTTTTCGGCCCAGCATTCCCCGATGTTCGGGCACGTCGCCTCTTCGCAGACCGTGTGAAGGCCGGCCTCGTGGATCAGCTTGCGGGTTTCATGGAACGCAGGCGAACCCGGCGCCTTCACACGGATCCACTTCGGCTTGCGGACGGGGGCGGTGGCGGGTTTCCAGACCTTCTCCGGATGACGCGGCCGTGCCGCGGTATCGGCGGCCTGATCGATGAGCGAAACCTTGGTGATGGCAGGCTCCTGGGCCGTTCAGCCCTAGATGTGGATCGCGCGGTCGTAGGCCGCAAGCACCGCCTCGTGCATCATTTCCGAGAGCGTGGGGTGAGGGAAGACCGTATGCATCAACTCCACCTCGGTCGTCTCGAGCGTCCTGGCGACTGCATAGCCCTGGATCAGCTCCGTCACCTCGGCACCGACCAAATGAGCGCCCAGCAATTCACCGGTCCTGGCGTCGAACACCGTCTTGATCATGCCCTGGTCGTCGCCCAGGGTGATCGCCTTGCCGTTCCCGGTGAACGGGAAGCGGCCAACACGGATCTCGTAGCCCGCATCCTTCGCCGCCGCCTCGGAATAGCCGATGCTGGCGATCTGGGGATGACAATAGGTGCAACCCGGAATGTTCCGGGTGTCGAGCGGGTGAACATCGGGCTGTCCGGCGATCTTCTCGACACAAACCACGGCCTCGTGGCTCGCCTTGTGGGCCAGCCAGGGCGGACCGACGAGATCGCCGATGGCATAGACGCCGGGTTCTCCGGTCTCGAGCCACTCGTTGACCACAACGTGCCCGCGATCAACCTCGATCCTGGTGCCTTCGAGCCCGATGTTCTCGACATTGCCGGTGATTCCGACAGCTGAGAGCACCTTCTCGACCTCGATCGTCCGGGTGTTGCCCTTGGTATCCTCGATATCGACCTTGGCGCTTTTCCTGGTCGCGCGCATGCCGGTCACCTTGGAGCCGCTCATGATCCTGATACCCCGCTTTTCGAACGCCTTGTGGGCGAACCTGGCGATTTCGGCGTCCTCGGCGGGCAGGATGCGGTCGACGACCTCGACGACCGTGACCTCTGCTCCCATATCGCGATAGAAGCTTGCAAACTCGATGCCGATCGCGCCGGAGCCGACCACCAGCAGCGAGGCCGGAATCGCCTCGGGCACCATGGCTTCCTTGCAGGTCCAGACCGTCTTGTCGTCGGCCTTGAGGCCGGGCAGTTCGCGGGACCGGGCGCCGGTCGCGAGGATTATGTGCCTGGCGCTGATCTCCTCGTCCTTGCCATCTTTCGAGGCGACGATCTTGCCCTTGCCGGCCAGACAACCTTCGCCGTCGATGACCGTGACCTTGTTCTTCATGAGCAGGAATCTGACGCCGTCCGAGAGGCGTTTGGCGACCTTGCGGCTGCGCTCGACGACCTTCCTGACGTCGAAGCCGATGTTCTCAGCCTTCAGACCGTAGTCGCCCGCGTTCTTCATGAGGTGCATGACCTCTGCTGAGCGCAGCAGAGCCTTGGTCGGGATGCAGCCCCAGTTGAGGCAGATTCCACCGAGATGTTCACGCTCGATGACCGCGGTCGACATGCCGAGCTGTGCCGCGCGAATGGCCGCCACATAGCCGCCAGGTCCGGCGCCTATGACCACGAGGTCGAAGCTCTTATTGGCCATGATCGTCTCCGTCAGAGCAGCATGGTGAGCGGGTCTTCGATGTAACCCTTGAATGCGGTCAGGAGGTTGGCCCCGATCGCACCGTCAATGACCCGGTGGTCACAGGAGAGTGTCGTGCTCATGACGGTCGCCACATCGAGCGCGCCGTCCCTCACGACCGGGCGCTGTTCGCCCGATCCCACGGCCAGGATGCCGGCCTGGGGTGGGTTAATGACCGCATCGAACTGCCTGATGCCATACATGCCAAGGTTGCTGAGGCTGAAACCGCCGCCCTGATACTCCTCGGGCATCAGCTTGCCGTCGCGGGCACGGGCAGCGAGGTCCTTCATCTCCCCGGAGATTTCGGCCAGGCCCTTGGCGGCGGCATTGCGCACGACCGGCGTGACAAGACCACCATCGACCGCCACGGCGACGGCAATGTCGACCGTGGCGAAACGGCAGACCACGTCGCCGCCCCACTGGGCATTGGCGTCAGGCACATTCTTGAGCGCCAGCGCCAGCGCGCGAATGACGAAGTCGTTAACCGAGATCTTGTAGGCCTCGCTGCGCCCGTTGAGATCCTTGCGCATGGCGAGCAGACGATCGACCTCGCAGTCCACGGTCAGGTAGAAGTGCGGGATGGTCTGCTTGGCTTCCTGCAGGCGCTCGGCGATGACACGGCGCATGTTGGAGACCCTGATCTCCTCATAAGAGGTCCCCGGAAGCGGCAGGGCAGGCGCAGCGACCGGGCGCGGCGCTTCGGCGGCCGCCGGCGTGGCAACGGGCGTGCCGCCGGCTGCAAGAGCCGCCTCAATGTCGCGCTTGACGACCCGACCGTGGGGGCCGGTACCGTCGATCGCGCCGAGATCAAGCCCGGCGTGACGCGCCATGCTACGGGCGAGCGGACTCGCCTTCACGCGGCTGTCGTCGTCGGCAGGCGCGGGCGATGGGGCATCCGGTGCAGCCGCGGCAGGCGAGGCCTCGGGCTCCGGTGCACCGACATCAATCCCGTCGAGCGCCGATGCGTCCTCGCCGTCTTCGAGCAGGACGGCGATCACCCGGTTGACCGGCACCTCATCGGTGCCTTCGGCGACAAGGATCTTGCCGACCTTGCCGTCATCGATGGATTCGACCTCCATCGTGGCCTTGTCGGTTTCGATCTCGGCAAGGATATCGCCCGAGGAGACGTCGTCGCCCTCCTTGACGAGCCATCGTGCGAGGGTGCCCGCCTCCATGGTGGGCGAAAGCTGGGGCATGGTAATCTTGATCGGCATCGGTTCTCTCCGGCCCTCAGGATTCGACGTAGCAGCCGTCGCGCGCGGCACGTACGATATCATCTGCCTGCGGCAGCGCCGCGTGTTCCAGGTTGGCGGCGTAGGGCAGCGGCGTATCCTCGGCGCTGACCCGCGCGATCGGCGCATCAAGAAGATCGAAGCCCTGCTCCATCACAACCGCCGCAATCTCCGCCCCGATACCCGAGAAGGCCCAGCCTTCCGACACGGCGACGAGACGATTGGTCTTCTCCAGAGAAGCGATGATCGTATCGGTGTCCAGCGGGCGGATCGTGCGCAGGTTTACCACCTCGGCCTCGATCCCCTCACCCGCCAGCGTTTCGGCGGCCTGGAGCGCCTTCCCTACCATGATCGAGTAGGCAACGATCGTGACGTCGCTACCCTCGCGCTCGATCTTGGCCTCGCCGATCGGCAGCACGAGATCGTCGTCGTCGGGCAGCTCGAAGGCCTGCCCGTACATCAGCTCGTTTTCAAGGAAGATGATCGGGTTGGGATCGCGGATCGCAGCCTTCAGGAGACCCTTCGCGTCCTCGGCCGAATAGGGCGCGATCACCTGCAGGCCCGGTACATGGGCGTACCAGCTCGCATAATCCTGGCTGTGCTGAGCGGCAACGCGGGCCGCGGCACCGTTGGGCCCCCGAAACACGATCGGGCAATGCACCTGGCCACCCGACATGTAGAGAGTCTTTGCAGCAGAGTTGATGATCTGGTCGATCGCCTGCATGGCGAAGTTGAAGGTCATGAACTCCGTGATTGGCCGCAGACCGGCCATCGCCGCGCCGACCGAGATACCGGCAAAGCCGTGTTCGGTGATCGGCGTGTCGATCACACGCTTGTCGCCGAATTCCTCGAGCAGCCCCTGACTGACCTTGTAGGCACCCTGATACTGCGCGACCTCCTCGCCCATCAGGAAGACGTTCTCGTCGCGCCGCATTTCCTCAGCCATGGCGTCGCGCAGAGCCTCACGTACGGTGATTTCAGCCATCGATCCCTCCTCAGGCCGCTGCGTGATCGACGTAGATATCGGTCATCAACTCGCCGAGGTCGGGCTCGGGGCTGGTCTGGGCGAACTCGGCGGCCTCGGCGACCGCGCTCTTGACCTCCTTGTCGATCTGCTTGAGCTGATCGTCGTCGGCCACGCCGCGCCTGGCGATCGTCTCGCGCAGGTGATCGATCGGGTCATGCTCGGCCCGTACCTTCTGGACCTCGTCCTTGCTGCGATACTTCGCCGGGTCCGACATGGAATGGCCGCGGTAACGGTAGGTCTGCATCTCGACCAGGATCGGGCCATCACCGGATCGGACATGGTCCAGAGCTTTCCGGGTCGCCGCGTAGACCTTCTCGACATCCATGCCGTCGACCTGCATGCCTGGAATACCAAAGGCCTCGCCGCGATGGCAGAGCTCGGTGCCCGCCTTGGCGCGCGCGATCGCGGTGCCCATGGCGTACTGGTTGTTCTCCACGACAAACACGACCGGCAGTTTCCAAAGGCTCGCCATGTTGAAGGTCTCGTAGACCTGACCCTGGTTCGCCGCACCCTCGCCGAAGAAGATCATCGTGATATTGCCGTCGCCGCGATACTTCTGGGCGAAAGCGATGCCCGCGCCCAGCGGCACCTGTGCGCCGACGATGCCGTGGCCGCCGTAGAAACCACGCTCGAGATCGAACATGTGCATCGAGCCGCCCTTGCCCTGCGACACACCGCCGGCGCGGCCGGTCAGCTCGGCCATCACGGCCTTGGGCTCGACACCGCGGATCAGCGCATGGCCATGACAGCGATAGCTCGTGATCACGGCATCCTCGGGGCCGATCGCGGTGTCAATACCGACGACGACCGCCTCCTGACCGATGTAGAGGTGACAGAAACCGCCGATCAGGCCCATGCCATACATCTGACCGACCTTCTCCTCGAAGCGTCGAACCAGAAGCATCCTGCGATAGAAATCGAGAAGCAGGTCGTCCGCGACAGGCGGGACGTTCTCCCCACTCTTGTCGGCAGCCTTGCGCGACGTCTTCGCCTTTGCGGCGGTACGGGCCATGGGCATCCCCCCTTGCTGGCCGGATTCACCGGCAATTGCAGTGAACCTAGGAAGCTGGCAGGACAGATGCAAGCGATCCCGCGTAACAGTGCGATGAAGTGTGAGGGAATAATCCCCCGAATGGGAAATATACCCTTAGTGTGTTATACTCCTTAGTGCGTTTCGCTGCGCAGATCGTCGCGCAGGATCACGATCTCATCGGGATGGGCGAGATTGAGCACGAGCCGAACCTGCTCGTCGAGCATGTCGCGGTCGAGGCTCTGCGGACGGAGCAGCGCGACATGGTGGGCCAGCCGTTCCTCTTCCGCCTTCGCAGCGGCCAGTTCAACCTCGGCTTGGGCGATGCGGCGCTCGTGCGACAGCAGCATAATCACACCGTGTTGTCCCTGGATCGCGTGGTAGCCGAAATAGACCACCACGCACATGCCCAAGACCACCGGCATGGAGCGTTTCGAGGAACGAAAGATGTCGCCAAGCCACAGCATGGACGCAGTGAAGCATGGCACCGGAGTCGCGTCAACAAAAATGTTTGAATTTCATACGCTTGTCGCGCGACTCGGAGTCCTTGACGAAGCTCTTCGCCCTAACCTCGGGAAGCGTGGAACGCGGCATGTCCGGGATAGTATGCCGCGGCACCCAGTTCCTCCTCGATCCTGAGAAGCCGGTTGTATTTCGCCGTGCGATCGGAGCGCGACAGCGATCCGGTCTTGATCTGGCCGTCGCCCAGCGCGACGGCCAGATCGGCAATGGTCGTGTCCTCGGTTTCGCCGGAACGATGGGACATGACAGTCGCAAAACCGCCGCGATGGGCCATGTCGACCGTGGCCATGGTCTCGGTCAGCGTGCCGATCTGGTTGACCTTGACGAGCACCGCATTGGCGGCACCTTGCGCGAGACCTTCGGCCACACGTTCGGTGTTGGTGACAAAGAGGTCGTCGCCGACCAGTTGGACGCGGTCGCCGAGCGCTTCGGTCATGGCGATCCAGCCCTGCCAGTCGTCCTCGGCCAGACCATCCTCGATCGACATAATCGGATAGTTCGCCATGAGCTCGCCGTAGAACCCGATCATGCTTGCGGCGTCATGGGTTTTGCCTGTGCCTTCCATGACATAGCGGCCATCCTTGAAGAACTCGGTCGAGGCGACATCGAGCGCGAGCGCGACATCGTCGCCCGGCTTGCGGCCAGTCGCCTCAATGGCGGTCATCAGAAGATCGATCGCCTGCGTCGTGCTGCCGAGATCGGGCGCGAAACCGCCCTCATCGCCCACGTTGGTCGACAGGCCTTGCTCGGACAGTGCCTTCTTGAGCGCCTGGAAGACCTCGGAACCCGCGCGCAGGGCGTCGGCGAAAGTCGTGGCACCGACCGGCACGATCATGAACTCCTGGAAGTCGAGCGCATTGTCGGCATGCACACCGCCGTTGAGCACGTTCATCATCGGCACCGGCAGCCGGTGCGCCGTCAGACCGCCGACATGGCGGTAGAGCGGAACCAGATTGTCTTCTGCCGCAGCCCGGGCCGTGGCGAGGCTGACGCCCAGGATGGCGTTGGCACCAAGCCTGGCCTTGTTGTCCGTGCCGTCGAAGCCGATCAGGGCGCTGTCGATGCCGTGCTGATCGTCCGCATCCATGCCGCCCAGGGCATCGAAGATTTCGCCGTTCACCGCGCCGACCGCCTTCTGCACACCCTTGCCGTGGTAGCGCCTGGCGTCGCCGTCACGCAGTTCGACCGCCTCGTGCGTTCCGGTCGAGGCGCCCGACGGCACCGCGGCCCGGCCGACGACGCCGGTTTCGAGAACGACATCGACCTCGATGGTCGGGTTACCCCGGCTGTCGAGGATCTCGCGTGCATGAATGTCGACAATGGCGGCCATGGCCGTGCCCCTTCTCTGCTTCGTTGAACGCACGGGTTCTAACCCCCGCGCGTCAGGCCTTGTTCGTGAACTCCTTGGCGAGCGCGTCGATCGCAACGAGCTGATCGAGCACCTGCGGCATCTGATCGAGCGGCACCATGTTGGGGCCGTCCGACGGCGCATTTTCCGGGTCTTCATGGGTCTCCATGAAGACCGCCGCAACCCCGACCGCGACCGCAGCGCGCGCCAGTACGGGCACGAATTCGCGTTGCCCGCCGCTCGTGCCGCCGCGTCCGCCGGGTTGCTGCACCGAATGGGTCGCATCGAACACGACCGGCACGCCGTGCTTGGCGAGAATCGGCAATGCCCGCATATCGGAGACTAGGGTATTGTAGCCGAAGCTGGCACCACGCTCGGTGACCATCACATTGGGATTGCCGGACTCCGTCACCTTCGCCACGGCGTGGGTCATATCCCATGGGGCAAGGAATTGTCCCTTCTTTACATTGACCGCCTTACCGGTCTCGGCCGCGGCCACCAGCAGGTCGGTCTGACGGCACAAAAATGCAGGAATCTGAAGCACATCGACCGAGTCGGCGGCGGCAGAACACTGTTCACGCTCGTGAACGTCGGTCAGAACCGGACAACCGTGGGTTTCCCGGACCGCCTCAAGGATCGCGAGCCCCTCGTCCATGCCGACACCGCGGCCCGACGAGAGGCTCGACCGGTTGGCCTTGTCGCATGAGCTCTTGTAGACGAATCCGAGACCCAGGCGATCACAGACCTCCACCAGACGCTCCGAAGTCTGCAGCGCATGATCGCGCGTCTCGACAGCGCAGGGGCCGCTGATCAGCACCAGCGGAAGGTCGTTGCCGACGGTCACCCGGCCAAGACGGATGTTCGTGTTGTGGGTCATGATCGTGTGTCTATACCAGACGCGACTGGGTCACCGCTGCCTCGACGAACGATGCGAACAGCGGATGCGGCGAAAACGGTCTCGACTTGAGCTCGGGATGGAACTGAACGCCGATGAACCAGGGATGGCTGGCCAGCTCGATGATCTCCGGCAATTCGCCGTCTGGCGAGAGGCCGGCGAAGAGCAGGCCGCAATCTTCCAGCACCTTACGATAGTTGATGTTGACCTCGTAGCGATGGCGGTGCCGCTCGCTGATGTGGTCGGTGCCGTAGATTGCCCGGACACGGCTGTTGGCGGCCAGCGTGCAGTCATAAGCGCCGAGCCGCATGGTGCCGCCGAGATCGTCGTCGGCCGATCGGGTCTCGACCTCGTTGTCCCGCGTCCATTCCGTCATCAGGCCCACAACCGGGTCCTTGGCCGGACCGAACTCGGTGGACGACGCGCCTTCGATGCCGGCCAGATTGCGTGACACCTCAATGACGGCCATCTGCATGCCGAAACAGATGCCAAAATAGGGAATCCGATGCTGCCGGGCGAAGGTTGCAGCCGCCACCTTGCCCTCGGCACCACGCTCGCCGAACCCGCCGGGAACGAGGATGCCGTGGACCGATTCGAGAAGCGTGACCGCATCCTCCTGCTCGAAAATCTCCGAATCGATCCAGTTGAGATTGACCCGGACCCTGTTCGCGATACCGCCGTGGGTCAGCGCTTCGACCAGTGACTTGTAGGCGTCGGCCAGACCCGTGTACTTGCCGACGACAGCGATCGTCACCTCGCCGTCGGGATTGCGAATACTATCGACGATACTGCGCCAGGTCCCGAGGTTCGGGCCGATCTGGTCGGTGACGCCGAACGCTGCCAGCACCTCGCGGTCCAGGCCGGCATCATGATAGGAAATTGGCACCTGATAGATCGTGTCAACGTCGAGCGCCGGGATCACGGCCGATTCCCGTACATTGCAGAACCGGGCGATCTTGCTGCGGTCGCTGTCGGGAATGGAGTGTTCCGAGCGGCAAACGAGGATGTCGGGCTGCACGCCGATGGAGCGGAGCTCCTTCACCGAGTGCTGGGTCGGCTTGGTCTTCATCTCACCGGCCGCCTTCAGATAGGGCACGAGCGTGTGGTGGATCAGGATGGCGTGCCGGTGGGGCAGTTCCTGGACCATCTGGCGCATCGCCTCGAAGAACGGCAGCCCCTCAATGTCGCCGACGGTGCCGCCGACCTCGCAGAGTACGAAATCCGCATCCTCCGTGTCGGCCTGGATGTATTCCTTGATCACGTCGGTGACGTGCGGAATGACCTGGACCGTACCGCCCAGATAACCGCCGCGCCGCTCACTCTGCAGAACATCGGAATAGACCCGTCCGCTCGTCACGGTATCGCTCTGGCGCGCCGAAACGCCCGTAAACCGTTCGTAATGGCCAAGGTCGAGGTCCGTCTCGGCACCGTCGTCGGTGACGTAGACCTCGCCGTGCTGATAGGGGCTCATGGTCCCGGGATCGACATTCAGATAGGGGTCGAACTTCCTCAGTCGCACCTTGAAGCCGCGCGCCTGCAGCAGCGCGCCGAGAGAAGCCGTCGTTAGACCCTTACCGAGCGAGGAAACCACGCCGCCGGTGACAAAGATGTACCGCGCCATGGGTGGTCACCCTACCACAAGCACCGGTGCGCCAAACTCCGGAGTCGGCTGAAGGGGGAGGAAGTCTGTGGAAAAACCGGGCGTCGCCTGGCGCCCGGTCATTCACTGACCGGAACGCTGGGGAGCTGGTCCTCGATCGACTCGACGGGTGCGGTCTGCGCCGGAATGTCCTCGACGATCGAACGGCGTTCGCCGCTGGTCGAGAAAAACATGCTCAGCGCCAAGCTCGACACGAAGAACAGCGTGGCCGCAATGGCCGTCGCGCGCGTCAGGAAGTTTGCTGTGCCGCGGGCCGACATCAGGCCCGACATGCTACCGGCACCACCGCCGCCACCCCCCAGTCCAAGGCCGCCCCCCTCGCTCCGCTGCAGCAGAACAAGGCCGACGATCGCGAGCGCGAACAAAACATGAAGAATGATCAGTACCGTTTGCACGGGGACCTGCGATGATGAAGGTGTTGGGCGAAATAGCGAGAGGTTCCGCCCGGCTGGCGAGGATGTATCACAGCGTTCGGCCTCGCGCCAGAGGTGGCGCGTCACGCCACTGGAATCAAGAGGTCGCGCCATTCTCCACGATGGTCCAGAAGGCGTCAACCTTCAGGCTCGCACCGCCCACAAGGGTGCCATTCACGTGCGGCACCGCGAGCAGTTCGGCCACGTTGTCGGCATTCACCGATCCGCCGTAGAGCAAGCGAATGCCGCCGCCCTGCTCGTTTCCGAGGCGTTCGACCAGAGCGGCGCGCAACGCATCGTGCATCGCCGCGACATCATTGGGCGTGGCCGTGTTGCCGGTACCGATGGCCCAGACGGGTTCGTAGGCGACGACCGTGTTGGCCGATGTCGCTCCTGCGGGTAGCGAGCCCTCAAGTTGGCCACGGACAACGTCGAGTGCGCGTCCCCCGTCGCGCTCCTCGGCACTCTCACCGATGCAGATGATGGCCGTGAGCCCGGCGTCGTGCGCGGCCGAAGCCTTGGCGGCAACATCCGCGTCACCTTCCCGGTTGTCGCGACGGCGTTCGGAGTGTCCGACGATCACGTGAGAACAACCGATGTCAGCAAGCATGGGTGCGGCAAGATCGCCGGTGAACGCGCCGCTGGCACTGACATGGCAATCCTGTGCGCCGAGAGCCACCGCGGACCCGTCGAGCACGCCCGCCAGTTCAGACAACAGCGTGGCGGGCGGACAGATCAGGACATCGCAGACCTCAGCGCCGGCCACTCGTTTGCGCAACGCCTCAGCACGCTCGCGGCCGTCACCGCGCAAGCCGTTCATCTTCCAGTTTCCCGCGATCAGCGAACGCATCGTGCCTGCCCTCCGGTTCCGTGCCCGTCTTGCCTAGCATGACCCGGCGAAGGCCGGAAAGCGCAAGAATTCGTCAGCGGCATTGATAGCGGCATTGATCTTGAGGGCATTTCGGTGGAAGAGACTCGCAAATGCCCCGGTGCTGTTGCGGCACTGCGGAACGGGATCCCAACATGCCCCCGCCATCTGACCTTCCCGACATCACGGAACCGACATGCTGACCAGAATTCGCGAAGGCACCTCCTCCTGGCCCGCCAAGATCTTCCTGGGACTGCTGGCGCTCAGTTTCGTGGGTTGGGGTGTCGGCGACATCTTCATCAGCCGCGGCGACACCACGGTGGCCGAGGTCGGGCCGACCGAGATCGACATTCGCGATCTCGAACTCGCCTATCGCACGCAGATCCAGCAGTTCCACGGATCGGGTATGCAGATCGAGCCGGGTTCGGATCTGGCGCTTGCCATGGCCCGTATCGCGCTCGACAATCTTGTGCTCGATGCGCTGCAGAACACCGCCGCCGACACCTTCGGCATCACCATCGGCACCGAAACGCTGGCGAGCGACATGCAGGGCAACGGGCTGTTCCATGATGCATCGGGCGTGTTCAGCCCGGCCCGGTTCGGCATGACGTTGCAGAACAGCGGCCTGACGGAAAGCCGCTATCTGGCAATTCTCAGCAATCGGCTGCGCGAGACCCAGTTCATCAACAGCATCGGCGCCGCACCCCCGCCGCCGACGGTCCTGGTCGACAACGTCTTCAGCCACCGGCAGGAGCAGCGTGTGGCCGAGCTTGCCGTCATTCCCAACACGGCGCTGGTGCCTGATCCGCAGCCGGAGGGGAACGACCTCGTTTCCTTCTTCGAAGACAACATCTCGAACTATGCCGCGCCGGAGTACCGCACCGCCGACTACCTCTTGGTCTATCCGGAGGATCTGGCGGAAACGATGGTGCTGTCCAGAGAGCAGGTCCGCGCAGTCTATGACGAGGCGCCCGAGGTCTGGACGACCCCTGAACAACGGCATCTTCAGCAGATTTCCTATCCGACCCGCGAGGAAGCCGACGCAGCCTATGAAAGCCTTCAGGACGGCGCAGATTTCGCCCAGACCGCCTTTGACACCACCGGTGTCGAGGCCGAAGCCCTCAACTTCGGCTGGGTCTCGCGCAACGACCTCTTCGATGCGCTGGCCGACCCGGTCTTCGCGGCACCTCTGGGCGAAGCGACGCCGCCGCTGGAATCACCGATCGGCGGCTGGCTGATCTTCCGTACCACCGAGATTGAGCCCGAGATCGTGACCCCGTTCGAGGAGGCACAGCCCGAGATCGAAGCACAGATGAAGCTCCGGCAGGCGCGGGAAGACATCTACACCCTGGCGTTCGACCTGGACGACCTCGTTGCGTCCGGCGCCACGGTGGCCGAGACGGCCGAGGAAATCGGGCTCACCTATGCCCGCATCGAGCGGGTCGCCAAGAACGGCACGTTCGAGGATCCGCTATCGCTCGATGCTCTGCCGACGGCGCCGGAGTTCCTTGATGAGATTTTTTTCGGCGAGCCGGATTTTGCGTCGCCCGTCATCGAGACGAATGACGGCGGCCTGCTCGTCGTCGAGGTGACCGAGATCGTCGACGCGCGCCTGCGGGACTTCGACGAGGTCGAGGATCGCGTTCTTGCCGACTGGCACCGGAACCAGCTTGCCAGGCTGGCAGCCGAGTCGGCCCGGGCGATTGCGGATGCGGCAGGCCCCATGGGTGATCTGACCGCAGCGTTCTCGGAGACCGGGGTCACCTTCGATGCCATCACACCCGTCCGACGGACGGAGACGCCGGGCATTCCCAACGTCGGCCTTGATCTTGTGTCCGCCCTCTTTGAAGTTTCACCCGGGGATACGGTCGTCGTCGGTTCGACCGACGGATCGGCTCAGGTCGTCGCCCGGCTCCTCGATATCGTGGCGGCCGATGCGCTCGCCGATTCGGAAGGCTATGCCGGTGTCCGGACCTCGCTGACCAACGGCCTGGTCTCCGACATCGTCGATCAGGAGACCGCAGCGTTGGTCAACGGCACCTCGGTCAGCGTCGACCAGGAGATGATCGAACAGTTCTTCTGACATGAGCACCTATCTGCCTGATCCCGCCGTGTTCGAAGAGATCTACGGCGCCAGACGGCCGCAGGTCGTTTGGACCAAGCTGGTCGCCGACCTGGAGACACCGGTTTCGGCGATGCTGAAGCTGGCCGCGGGGCAGCCCAACACGTTTCTTCTGGAATCGGTTGAAGGCGGGGCGGTACGTGGCCGTTACTCGATCATCGGTCTCAAGCCCGATCTGATCTGGCGCTGCATCGACGACAAGGTCTGGATCAACCGGCAGGCTCGCTACGACACCGATGCCTTCGTCCCCGAGGACGTCGGCACAATCGATTCACTCAAGCGTCTGGTGCGCGAGTGCCATATCGATCTGCCCGAAGCGCTTCCCCCGATGGCTTCGGCGCTGGTCGGCTACATCGGCTACGAGATGGTGCGTCTGATGGAGCATCTGCCGACCGACAAGGAGCGCGTTATCGACGTTCCCGACGGCATTCTGGTGCGCCCGACCGTCATGGCAATCTTCGACAACGTGGCCGACGAGGTCACGCTTGTGACGCCGGTCTGGCCCGCCGACGGCGTCAGCGCGCGCGCCGCCTATGCACGGGCCTGCGAACGGCTTGCCGACGTGACGGCCGACTTCGACCGCAACCTGCCGCATGTCCAAGACACCGTTTTCGACTGCGATCTGGGCGATGCGGTGTCGAACACGCCGCACGAGCGCTTCCTCGAGATCGTTCAGGACGCCAAGGACTACATCAACGCCGGCGACGCCTTTCAGATTGTCCTGTCGCAGCGTTTCGACCTGCCTTTCAGCCTTCCGCCGCTGGCCTATTACCGTGCCCTGCGCCGTGTGAACCCCTCGCCGTTTCTGTTCTACCTCGATTTTGGCGATTTCTCGGTCGTCGGGTCGAGTCCGGAAATTCTCGTGCGCGTTCGTGACGACCGGGTCACGATCCGCCCGCTGGCAGGAACCCGCAAACGTGGTGCCGACAAGGCCGAGGACGAAGCCTTGTGCGATGAGCTTCTGGCCGATCCCAAGGAACGCGCGGAGCACCTGATGCTGCTCGACCTCGGCCGCAACGATGTCGGTCGTGTCGCCCGGATCGGCTCGGTCGAAGTCACCGAGAGCTTCCAGATCGAATACTACAGTCATGTCATGCACATCAGCTCGAACGTCGAAGGCGATCTCAACGACGACTACGACGCCATCGACGCGCTGGTGGCCGGCTTCCCGGCCGGCACAGTGAGCGGTGCGCCGAAGGTGCGGGCCATGGAAATCATCGACGAGCTGGAAACCGAACGACGCGGCGTTTACGCCGGTGCGATCGGCTACTTCTCGGCGAGCGGTGCGATGGACACCTGCATCGCCCTGCGCACCGCCGTCATCAAGGACGGCATCCTCCATGTCCAGGCCGGCGCCGGTGTCGTTGCCGACAGCGATCCGGAGTCCGAACACGAGGAGTGCCGCAACAAGGCTCGAGCCCTGTTGCGCGCCGCCGAAGAAGCCATCCGCTTCGCCGGACGCGGCGGGCTGAACCGCTAGGTCCGCAAAGCCTCGTGCGTCAGTCGGACGCGCGCTGCGCCAGAAGCCACTCGTTGTATTCGATGATCCGCGTGGCAGGCACAATGACGAAACCGCGCTGTTCGGCGATCGGGAGCCATTCGGCCAATGCCTGCACGGTCGCATCGTGCGGATGTCCGATACCCAGTGCAAAACCCTGACGACGCGCCACGTCCTCAAGCCGCGCAAGTTGCGCCAGAACCGCGTCACGCTCGGCCATATTGTCGAGGAACACATCGCGTCGCGTGGCGGGGATGCCGTTCTGCCGCGCCGTCGCGTAGGCGACCGATCCTGCCGATGTCACGGAATCGACAAAGACCAGGCCCCTGCCGCGCAGTTCGGCCATTACCATGCCCATCGCCAGCACGTCCTGCGTGAGACGGCTTCCCATGTGATTGTTGACGCCGACATAGCCGTCGAACCGTTCGAGGTTCCAGGTCAGGCGCTCGCGGAACTCGTAGGCATCAAGGCCGGTCAGCAGTGCATGCGGTCCGGGGTCCTCGTTTGCGCTCAAGGGCTCCATCGGAAGGTGGAGGAAGATCTCGTGGCCCGATTGCGCTGCCATCTGCACCAGATCGGCGACCTCGCCACCGTAGGGAATGAAAGCCATGGTGAGCGGCCCCGGCAGCGCGGCGACACGTTCGGCGCGCACCCGGTTGAGACCGAGATCGTCGATCATGATCGCGATCATCGGGCGCCCCTCGAAGCCGTCGGGCGCGGGCGGTACCTCGACGGCATAGGCCATGTCCGGCCCGTACTCGGTGTTGGCGAGCCCCGCCAGGTTGTCGAAGGACGGCGTATCCGGCTTCTCCTGCGGTGCCGGTGCGATCGCAACCTCTTCGACCGCCTCGTCCAGCCTCGGCTGATCAAGCGCCGTGGGCATCCAGCTCTGGCGGTCATGGATGTTCGTGGTGGTGCCGGGCTCCGCGAATTCGTCAACGGGTTCGGCGAGCGCGACCTCCCGGGACGGCTCCGCGAGGGCAACCTCCTGGACGAACGACGGGATGGCCGGCGGTGCCGGGATCCAGCGCCCCGCGTCCCAACCACCGGCCAGCACGCCCAGGCAACCGACCGTTATGACAACGGCCACATATATGGCCGTACCCGTGACGTTCTTGCCGTTGAGTTTGAGGAGGTTCATGAAGGACCAGTCTTCGCCTCTGCGGGCGGCCATGTAAAGTCGCCGTTGCCGCATTGTTCGGGGCAAGTGCTGTCGTTATTCTGCGCCACCGCGTCAAGCGACCCATCCCTTCGAGGACCGTTTCATGCTTGTGCTGATCGATAACTACGACAGCTTCACGTACAACCTCTGGCACTATCTCGGCGAGCTGGGCGCGGAAGCACGTGTTTTCCGCAACGATGCCGTCACGATGGACGAGATATTCGCGATGAAGCCCGAAGCCATCGTCATCTCACCGGGACCGTGCGATCCCGATCGCGCCGGAATCTGCCTTAATCTGATCGAGCGCTGCGCGGCCCAAACCATGCCCGTCTTCGGTGTCTGCCTGGGCCATCAGTCGATCGCCCAGGCGTTCGGCGGGACGATCGAGCGCTCCCCGCTGCCGATGCACGGCAAGCTGTCGGACGTGAAACACGCCGGCACAGGCGTCTTCAGCCAGATCCCATCCCCGCTGCGGGCGACCCGTTATCACTCGCTGACCATCGCGCCTGGCACTGTACCCGATTGCCTGGAGATCAACGCGACCTCCGACGACGGCGTCATCATGGGCGTCCGACACAAGGAACTGCCGATCCACGGCGTTCAGTTCCATCCCGAGAGCATCGAGTCAGAGCACGGCCACGCCATGCTCCGGAACTTCCTGCGCGATGCCAAGATAGTAGCAGGCACCGCATGAACGACGCCCTGCAGGGCCTGAAGCCTTTCATCACTAAGGCGGCAGCACGACAGCCGCTCGACCTCGCCGAGGCCGACGAGGCGTTCAACATCATCATGTCCGGCGAGGCGACACCGTCGCAGATCGGCGGTTTCCTGATGGCGCTCGCCGTGCGCGGCGAGACGGTCGACGAGATCGCCGGCGGTGCCAAGGCCATGCGCGCCAAGATGCACCGAATGTCGGCACCGGCGGGCGCCATGGACATCGTCGGCACCGGCGGCGACGGCATGGGCACACTCAACATCTCGACCGCCACGGCGCTGGTCGTGGCAGGCTGCGGCGTCACTGTCGCCAAACACGGCAACCGCGCGGCCTCGTCGAAATCGGGTGCTGCAGACGTGCTGTCGATGTCGGGCGTCGATCTCGAGGCCGACTACGACGTCGTTCAGCGGGCGATCGACGAGGGCGGTATCGGTTTCATGGTCGCTCCCCGCTACCACAGCGCCATGCGCCACGTGATGCCGAGCCGTGTCGAACTCGGCGCGCGGACGGTCTTCAACCTGCTGGGACCGCTCAGCAATCCGGCAGAAGTGAAGCTTTATCTGCTCGGTGTCTTCGCCGCACAGTGGGTCGAACCGATGGCGGAGGTACTGGGCGAGCTCGGTGCCGAGCGCGCCTGGGTCGTCCACAGCGGCGACGGCTGCGACGAACTCACACTCTCGGCCGACAACACTGTTGCTGTGCTCGACAAGGGATCGGTCACGATGCACACGGTGCGCGCTGCCGACGCGGGCCTCGCGCCACAACCCTTCGAAACTATTCTCGGCGGCTCGCCAGAAGAGAACGCCAAGGCTCTCGCCGGTCTGCTGGCAGGCGATCCAGGCACCTATCGCGATACTGTGCTGTTTAACGCCGCTCCGGCGCTCATCGTTGCGGGCAAGGCCGCCGACCTCGCCGAAGGTGTCGCCCAGGCGGCCCAATCGATCGACAGTGGTGCGGCGCGCGACAAGCTGGCACGGTTGGCGGCGATCACCTCGGGTGGAGCCTGACTCTCCGTGAGCGACATTCTTGAGAAGATCTGTGCCGACAAGCGTCACCATGTCGCGGCCTGCAGGGCGAAGAAGCCGTTGTCAGCCATCGAGGCTGAGGCACGACAGCGCCCGACGCCTCTCGGTTTCGCCAATGCACTGGCGGAGAAAGCTACCAATGGCTTCGGCCTGATCGCCGAAATCAAGAAAGCCTCGCCCAGCGCGGGCGAGATCCGGGCCGATTTCAGCCCTGCCCTGATCGCCCGAGCCTACCGGGACGCAGGCGCAGCCTGCCTTTCCGTGCTGACCGATCAGCCCTACTTCCAAGGTGACGACAGCTACGTTCTCGAAGTCAAGCTTGAATCGAATTTACCATGCCTTCGCAAAGACTTCATGATTGATCCTTATCAAGTAGTTGAAGCAAAGGCGATCGGCGCCGACTGCATTCTGGTTATCATGGCCGCGGTCGACGACACCCTTGCGAGCGAGCTCTGCGCCGCGGCAGCAGGGCATGATCTTGATGTCCTGGTCGAGGTGCATGACCAGCCCGAACTCGACCGTGCGCTGACACTTGATGTGCCGCTCATCGGCATCAACAACCGCAACCTCAAGACCCTGGCGGTCGATCTTGCGACGACCGAAGCGCTGGCGCCGCTCGTCCCGGGCGATCGCGACGTGGTGTGCGAGAGCGGGCTCAAGACCCATGACGACCTGCAGCGCATGGCGGGTGTCGGTATCCGCCGCTTCCTGGTCGGTGAGAGCCTGATGCGCCAGCGCGACATCAAGGCCGCGACGTGCGCCCTGCTCCATGGCAACGTGGAAGCGCGCGCAGCGTCATGAGTGACCACCTGACTCATCTCGACGACAAGGGCCGCGCCCGCATGGTCGATGTCTCCGAAAAGGGCATCACCGAACGCATCGCCGTGGCCGAAGGCCGCATCACGATGGAACCCGAAACGCTCGCCATGATCGTCGACGGTACCGTGCTCAAGGGCGATGTGCTCGCGGTCGGGCGGGTTGCCGGCATCATGGCGGCCAAACGGACGCCCGACCTGATCCCGCTCTGCCATCCGCTGAGCCTGTCGTCGGTCACTGTCGATCTCGAACCCGATGCCGCTTCGAGCAGCGTCGCCATCCGCGCGACGTGCAAGCTTAAGGGGCGCACCGGAGTCGAGATGGAAGCGCTGACCGCGGTCTCGGCTGCCGCACTGACGGTCTATGACATGTGCAAGGCCATCGACCGCGACATGACCCTCGGCGAGATCCGCCTGGTTTACAAATCGGGCGGCAAATCAGGCACCTACGAGCGCACGTCGTGATCCCGGTCGCCGAAGCCCGCGCCCGCATCCTCGAGACCTTCACACACCTGCCGGCCGAGCAGATCTCGATCTCGGAGGCCGCGGGGCGCGTCCTGGCGGCTGGCGTGACATCGCGGGTGACCAAGCCGCCCTATCCGGTCTCAGCGATGGACGGCTATGCCGTACGGGCCGCCGATGTGGCAGCGGTGCCCGTTGATCTGCGCGTGGTCGGCGAAGCGCCCGCCGGCAGTGCCTATGGTGCCGTTCTCGGGAACGGCGAGGCCGTGCGCATCTTTACCGGCGGGCCCGTTCCCGACGGTGCAGATGCCATCGTCATTCAAGAAAACACGACGCGCGATGGTGAGATCGTGACCATCAACACGAGCGCTGCCGAGGGTCTTTATGTTCGCCGCAAGGGGCTCGACTTCACCGTGGGCGATCCCGGGCCGACGGCCGGACGACGCCTCGGGCCACGCGAGATCGCGCTGATCGCAGCCATGAATGTGCCGTGGCTCAAGGTCACCCGGCGCCCGCGGGTAGCCATCGTCGGCACCGGCGACGAGATCGTGATGCCGGGCGAACCCCTGGGTCCGAACCAGATCGTCAGCTCAAACTCGCTGGCGCTGGCCGCGATCGTCGCCGAGGCCGGCGGCGAACCAGTGAACCTCGGGATCGCGACCGACGACGAGGACGCCTTGCGCGAGATCGTGCACGGCGCAGCCCGTGCGGATCTTTTCGTCATCACCGGCGGCATATCGGTCGGTGAGCATGACCTCGTCCGCGCTGTGCTCGCCGAAGAAGGGCTCGATCTCGATTTCTGGAAGATCGCCATGCGACCCGGCAAACCGCTCGCTTTCGGCATGCTCGGCGCGACGCCGATGCTGGGTTTTCCGGGCAATCCGGTCTCGGCCCTAGTCTGCGGCCATCTGTTCCTGCGTCCCGCTATCGGCGCCATGCTGGGCGAATCCGAGGCGGACGGTGGCACGGATCACGCCGTGCTCGGCGAGGGTCTGGGGGCCAACGACGAACGTCAGGACTACATGCGCGCAACGCTCGCACGCGGGGAAACCGGCGACTTCGTCGCCACGCCCTTCAGCCGGCAGGATAGCTCGATGTTGGCAACGCTGGCCGCCGCCTCCTGCCTGATCGTGCGCCCTCCTCATGCACTGCCAGCCCTTGCAGGAGAACGAGTCGAGATCATCCGATTCTAAGGCCCCCAACAGGCGAAACATTGCCGACCGAATCGGTACAATCCGGCAACACGGTTGACACAAAGCCCGAATTTTACTAGAATATGTGACGAAGTTATCGTTCTTCTCTATATTTTGTGGGGGATAGCGACATGTTGACCCGGAAGCAGCAGGAACTCCTGCTCTACATCAACGCTAGGCTTGGCGAGGACGGCGTCTCGCCCTCCTTCGACGAGATGAAAGACGCTGCGGGCCTGAAGTCGAAGTCGGGCATACATCGCCTGATCATAGCGCTTGAGGAGCGCGGGTTCATCCACCGCCTGCCCCACCGCGCCCGCGCACTCGAGGTGCTCAAACTGCCGCCCGGTGTCGAAGGCGATGTTGCCACGCTGAGCGTGATCAACGGTGCGCGCGACGATGGGATCGGCGAGAGCACCGTACCGGCCGGGGTCAACGACAACACGATCTCGCTCGCACTTCACGGCAAGATTGCCGCCGGCACGCCGATCGAAGCCCTGAGCAATCCCAGCCAGAGCGTTGATGTGCCTGCCGCCATGGTCGGCAATCGGGACTGCTATGCTCTGGAAATCGAGGGCGACTCGATGATCGAGGTCGGCATCCTTGATGGCGACACCGTTGTCGTGGAACGTGGCGAGACTGCCGAGAACGGCATGGTTGTCGTTGCCCTGATCGACAATCAGGAAGCCACGCTCAAGCGCCTGCGCCGCAAGGGCGATTCGGTCGCGCTGGAACCTGCCAACGCTGCCTATGAAACCCGCATCTTCAGTCCCGACCGGGTCAAGGTGCAGGGCCGCCTGATCGGCTTGCTGCGGCGCTACTGAGACGACACGGTGGACGCCCAAGGGCGCTCACCACGATCTTCTGTGACAGTTCTGATCCGAACGGCGTTTCGGTCGATCCAGATGGCATGCGTGCCATGCCGCCAGAGATCGAAGCGGTCGATCACACCAAGCACGGACGGGCAGTCGCGATGGATCGGAACGAGGCTGATCACAAAACCTGCGACCCCACAGTCGTCGGCCAAGGCCGCCACACCGTGTTCAACAGCGACGGTGACGTTGTCCCTATCGGGCGGACGATAAAGACAGCCCAGACTGTCACAGCGCAGCCGCCCGTTGGCAAGCGCCTGACCGCTGGTTGGCCATGCGACCGCATCGGGTTGTCCCAGCATGGTCAACCATGAATCACGCATGAATCCGGATCGTCGCAGCGTGGAGAACGCTGTTTCCCCGTCACCGAGGCGCACCGCGACAAGGCTCGCATCATCGGCGACGAGGATGTCGGGCGGCCGCTGCACCACGGTCAGGACCAGCGCCACAGCGATCGGCACAATCCCGAGAAGCCGCACGCGGCGACGCCAAACCGCGAGCCAGACCAGACCGGTCCCGAACAGTAACGCCAGCCAGGCCGGCGCCGCCGAGATCGTGATCTGGCTTCCCGGTAGCGCCGTCGTCTCGGCTGCCGCCCAGACGATGACCTCGATTCCCCATCCCATCGGCACCAACGCCAGATGTTCAAGTCCGAAGGGCATGAGCAGTAGTGAGAGAAGGCCGAGCGGCATCACCCAGAACGCCGTCACAGGGACGGCGATCAGGTTGGCGAGATTGCCGAAGGTGGCGATCCGGCCGAAGTGAATCAGAACCAACGGCGACGTTGCGAGTGAGGCCACGAGCGTGGTGAGCAGAACGCTCCCAAAGTAAAGCGTAAGCTGCGCGAACGGCCCTTCGGACACACGCCAGCGCGGCCATCGATCGCGCAGAGCCTCATAGACGGCGACCAGCGCCACCACGGCGGCGAAGGAAAACTGGAAGCTGGCACTGGTGACGACATGGGGCGACAGCACCATCACCGCGATGGCTGCCAGCGCAACCAGCCGCAAGGAGATCGCCTGTCGTCCGATCGCCACGGCCAGCAGCACGAGCGCCGTCATCAGAAATGCTCGCTGGGTCGGGACAGTTCCGCCGCTGATCATGAGGTAGAGGAGGGCACCGATGAACGCGACCAGTGCGGTCCAGGTCTTGATCGGGGCGCGCAGCGCCACCGGCTCGACCGCGGCCAGAACCGCCCGCACGACAAAGAAGATGATCGCAGTCACGAGCCCCAGATGAAGGCCTGAGATCGCCAGGAGGTGGGCGAGACCGGCCGCGCGGATCGTCTCCAGGACATCCCTGTCGATTGCACCTCTTTGGCCCGTCAGGAGCGCAGCGGCGATGCCGTTCTCGGGCCCAGGCAGGGCAGCGAGGATCCTCGTTGTCGCTTCCGCACGGACCGCTTCCACCCACGTACGTGCAAGGACAAGAGGACCCGGCTGACCGGAGGCAGCGGTCTCGACGGCCTCAAGCGGCCCGACGGCATAACCCACGCCCCCGATGCGATCGAAGAAGGCCTCACGCGCGAAGTCGAAGCCGCCGGGATAGGTCGGCAGTGACGGCGGGCCAAGAATAGCCAGGATCTGTACTCGCTCACCCGGAATCGGCTCGATGACGCTATGCGTTCTGATGGAGATACGCACGCGCTCCGGCATGGCCTCTGGATCGATCCAGGGGATCGCAGGATCACGCAACACGATACGAACGCCAGTTTGACGCGCTTCGACGGACTGGATCATGCCCTCAACCATGCGCGGCCCGATCTCGCCGGCAAGGATCGGCGCCTCGGCCCGCCAAGTCTCGAACTGCGCCAAGGCGAAGCCGGTCGAGACGAGAGCCAATGCACACCAGATCGCACGCGGCCAGAAGCGTCGGTGCGACATCATCGCAAGGGCAGCAGCGACAAGCGCAAGCGGCAACGCTGCCAGTGCCCAGGGTTCGATCGGTAACGCGAAGTAGAGCGCGATCCCCAGAATCAATCCCAGTGGCGACAGAAGAATCCAGCGTTCCCGTTCGGCCGGATCAGCCAGTGCCATGACCATTCCCAGATCGCGGTTGCATGCGTCTCGCCATCCACCCCATAAGAGCGTGATCATAGGCCCGCTGCTCGGTTTGTCCTGCACGGGCAATTTGCTAAAGAGCCGCCATCGTCAGCCCGTCCGGACAACGCAATGACCGTCGTGACCCGTTTCGCCCCCTCGCCTACCGGTTTCCTGCACATCGGCGGTGCGCGCACGGCGCTATTCAACTGGCTTTACGCCCGTCACACCAGTGGCAAGTTCCTGCTGAGGATTGAGGATACCGATCGCAAGCGCTCCACCAAAGAAGCGACCGACGCGATCTTCGACAGCATGCGCTGGCTGGGGCTGGACTGGGACGACGAGCCGATATACCAGTCCAATCGCGCCGGGCGTCACGCCGAGATGGCCCGCAGCCTGCTTGAGGCCGGCAAGGCTTACCACTGCTACTGCACGCCCGACGAACTGACGGCCATGCGCGAAGAGGCCCGCACCGAGGGGCGTCCCGTACGTTATGACGGCACCTGGCGCGATCGCGATCCCTCGGAGGCGCCCGTCGGTGTGGCACCCGTCATCCGGCTCAAGGCCCCCCAGGAGGGAGATACGGTCATTCGCGATGCGGTGCTGGGCGACATTACGATCGCCAATGCCCAGCTTGACGACATGATCCTGCTGCGTTCGGACGAAACGCCGACCTACATGCTGGCGGTAGTCGTGGACGATCACGACATGGGCGTCACCCATGTCATCCGCGGCTACGACCACCTGACCAATACGACACGCCAGATGCAGCTGTTCGAAGCGCTCGGATGGGTCGTGCCCACATTTGCCCATATCCCGCTGATTCACGGGCCAGACGGCACCAAACTCTCCAAGCGTCGCGCCGCGGTGGGTGCCGAGGCCTATCGCGACCTCGGCTTTCTCCCCGAAGCCATGCAAAACTACCTGCTGCGTCTCGGCTGGGCGCACGGTGACGACGAGATCATCTCGCTCGAGCAGGCTGTTGCCTGGTTCGATTTCGACGGGATCGGCAAATCGCCAGCGCGATTCGATATGGACAAGCTCACGGCGCTCAACCTGCACTATCTCAAGCAGGCAGACGACCGGCGCTTGGCAGTACTCGCAGCCCAGCACCTGGCGCCGAACCTCGGGTACGCGCTGTCGGACGGTCAGATCGCTCTGCTGGAACGAGCGATGCCATTGATGAAAGAACGTGCGAAAACATTGGTGGAACTTGCCGAAAACGCAGAGTTTTTCTTCAAGACTCGGCCGCTCGCGTTCGACGCCAAGGCCCAGAAGGTGTTGAAGCCAGACGCTATCGCGCTGCTCGCTGAACTGAAAGAGGAGCTCGCCGCCTCGACTGCGTGGGATGCGGAGGCCCTGGAAGTGCTGGTCCGCGCGTTCGCCGACGCCCGCGAACTCCACCTCGGCAAGGTGGCACAGCCGATCCGGGCCGCGGTGACCGGCGGAACGATTTCACCGCCGATTTTTGACGTTGTCGCCCTGTTCGGCCGGGATGAGAGCCTCGCACGGCTGGATGAGGCGATCGCGGTATTCTCCTGACATGGAGAATTCACAAGCGTATCAGGTCGCTTGATTTGCGCGATTTCAGCCATTTCGGCTAGATTGCAGAAAATAAGGTGGCCACCGTGACCTGTCGCACGCAGCAGGCCGATCCGCCACAACAACAAACCTACGGAGGAAGCGCCACATGACGCTTGTACGCGCCGTTCCCGCGCCGGACGGACCCAACAAAGTCAAGACGGTCAAACTGGTCGATAGCGATAACGGTGAAGACCTCGCCGAACTGCCGGTGCTCACCGGCAGCGTCGGCTCCGACGTTATCGACGTGCGTACGCTTTACGGCCAGACCGGGATGTTCACCTACGACCCCGGCTATACCGCTACGGCAAGCTGCGAATCCAAGATCACCTACATCGACGGCGACCAAGGCGAGCTGGGTTATCGCGGCATTCCGATCGAACAGCTCGCCGAGCATTCGGACTTCCTTGAGGTCTGTCACCTACTGCTCTACGGAGAGCTTCCGACGGTCGACCAGAAGACCAAGTTCGAAAAGGACGTCACCTATCATACGATGCTGCACGAGCAGATCAACTTCCTGTTCCGCGGCTTCCGGCGCGATGCACATCCGATGGCTCTCATGGTCGGTGTCGTTGGCGCGCTTTCGGCGTTCTATTCGGACAGTTCGGATGTCGAAGACCCCGAGCAGCGGGCCATCGCGTCCTATCGCCTGATTGCGAAGATGCCGACGATCGCGGCCATGGCCTACAAGTGGTCGATCGGGCAGCCGTTCGTCTATCCACGCAACGATCTTGATTACGCAGAGAACTTCCTTCATATGATGTTTGCGGTTCCGTGCGAGCCTTACCAGGTGAACCCCGTTCTTGCGCGCGCGATGGACCTGATCCTCATCCTACACGCCGATCACGAGCAGAACGCGTCGACCTCGACGGTCCGGCTCGCCGGCTCGTCGGGTGCCAATCCCTTTGCATGCATCTCGGCGGGCGTCGCCTGCCTCTGGGGCCCCGCTCACGGTGGCGCCAACGAGGCTGTGCTCAAGATGCTCGAAGAGATCGACTCCTACGACCACATCCCGGAGTTCCTGGAGCGTGCGAAGGACAAGGACGATCCGTTCCGCTTGATGGGCTTCGGTCATCGGGTCTACAAGAACTACGATCCCCGCGCGAAGATCATGCGCAAGACCTGCCACCAAGTGCTCGACGAGCTCGGCGCACACAACGAGCAGCACCTGAAGATCGCGATGGAGCTGGAGAAGATCGCGCTCGACGACCCCTACTTCGTCGAACGTAACCTCTATCCCAACGTCGACTTCTATTCCGGCATCATCCTGCGGGCGATGGGAATTCCGCGCCGCCTGTTCACGGCCGTGTTCGCCGTGGCACGCACGATCGGCTGGATCGCTCAATGGAGCGAAATGCACACCGATCCGTCGCAGAAGATCGGACGTCCGCGCCAAGTCTATACCGGCGAACGGGCACGCGACTACGTGCCGATCGACCAGCGCGACTGATCGCGGAACAAGAAAAAAGAGACAGAGCAATGAAGTACCTCCACACCATGGTCCGCGTGAAGGATGTCGATGCCTCGCTCGACTTCTACTGCAACAAACTCGGGCTAACCGAACAAAAGCGCTACGACAGCGAAGCCGGTCGATTCACGCTGATCTTCCTCGGCGCCAACGAGAACCCGGAGTCGCAGATCGAGCTGACCTATAACTGGGATCCCCAAGATTACAACGACGGGCGCAACTTCGGCCACCTCGCCTACGAGGTCGACGACATCTACGCGCTCTGCCAGAAGCTTATGGATGGCGGCGTGACCATCAATCGTCCGCCGCGCGACGGCCACATGGCCTTCGTCCGCTCGCCCGACGGGATTTCCGTCGAACTCCTGCAGAAGGGCAAGTCCCTACCGCCGCAGGAACCTTGGGCATCCATGGAGAACACCGGCTCCTGGTAAGGAGTCGGGCCGTTTCTAAGTCGTCACCCGCTTGAGCACGTAGCGGGTGAAATCGAGGTTTTCCTTTTCGAGCCAGCTCAACGGTCCCGGCTCGGCAAGTGGTGCCTGTACGCCCTCGAATAGCCCTTCGACCACGCCCCGGTCCTCGTCGTTGGTCTGATCGAGGAAGGTCTTGGCTTCCCTGATTCGCGCTTTGAGCTTGCCCTTCTCGGCCATAATCTCGGGCGCAAACGCGAGGCCGTAGCGAATGTCGATGGCACCGGGGTTAATTGGCTGCAGGCTGAGATACCAGAGGTGGTCGGGTGCCAGGACGAACATGTGGCAGGGATAGACCGTGCCCAGCAGGGAGGTGCGCCGCATGTCGCCCTCAAGCCGGGTGTTCTTGCGGTGGGCGGTGCCGACCGGCGCTTCCTCGGTCTTGGTGAACCACTGGAAGGTGAAGCTATCGTCGGCCTTGCCAGCGCCGAACTGCGTGTCCTCGACCGGAAAATAGGCACCGACAGTGCGCCTGTGGGTCACAGGCAGATGGTAGCCCTCCATGAAGTTTTCGCAGAGCAGCTTCCAGTTGGTATTCCAAACGTGGTTCTGGTGATCGACCTCGACATAGTCGCCCGCACCGTAGTCGGCGATGATCGCATTGAGCTTACTGAGCTTGCGCGCGGGCGGCGCGATGCGCGGGTTCAGCGTGACATAGATCCAGCCGTGCCAGATCTCGCAGCGCACTTCGGGCAACTGAACCTTGCCGGCATCGAACCGGTTGGTCCTCTCCATGTGTTTGGCGGCGACCAACTGGCCGTCGATGTCATAGGTCCAAGCGTGATAGGGGCAGACGATACGGCGGCAGCTTCCCTGCCCGTTCAGCAGCTTCATCATGCGGTGACGGCAGACGTTCGACATCGCCTTGAGCGAACCGTCCTTCTGGCGCATCACGATGATCGGCTGTGCGCCGATCCGATAGGTCAGGTAGTCGCCCGGCCTGGGAATGGACTCGGCGCGACCAGCGCAGAGCCACTCACGACCGAAGACACGGTCTGTCTCGAGCTCATGGAACGCTTGAGAGGTGTAGACCTCCTTGGGCATTGTGAGCGCGTTGGGCAGGTTCTTCCTCGCGTGGGCCGAGAGCTTGGTGATAATTGCCTTGGTTTCAGCGTTCAAGCGGACAGCTGTCATGGTCGCAATCCAGAAGTTCGGCGCATGCTATGAATCGGCCTTGCATCAGCAAAATAGCATTTGATGTGTCACTGGATAAATGTGCCCGATCATTATCGCGTCGTTATCATCTCCAGAATGGCGCGCGCCGCCGTGGTCGATGAGGTCTCACCTTGAGGTCGCAAGGCAGAGATTACCGCGGACATGGCCTCGCGCTGAGCCCGGGCGGGCTCGCCATCGTCGATCAGCGGATCAAGAGCCCCGAACAAGGCTTCAGGCGTACACTGATGCTGGATCAACTCCGGTGTCACCGGCCGGCCGGCGATCAGGTTCACCAACGAGATCTGTGCGATGGAGACCATGCGCCGGACGATCTGAAAGGTGATGGGATTGGCCCGGTAGGCGATGACGTGCGGCGTACCGGCAGCTGCAAGGTCGAGTGCGACGGTTCCCGAAACGGCAAGCGCGGCATCACAGGCCGCCATGGCCGATCGCCGTTCGGCCGCTTCGACCTCCATAACGCGGAGCGGTACCGTCCAGGATGCGGTTTCCGCGCGGACTAAGTCGGCCACGTTGGCGACGGTTGGGATGACGAGAGACAGACCGGGCCGCTCTTTTGCGATTCGCTCTGCGACCTCACCGAAGAGACCGAGATGACGGCGTATCTCCCCTGTGCGGCTGCCCGGAAGAAGAGCGAGGAGCGGACCGTCCCGCCCCCCTCTCAGGACCGTGTGCAGCTCCCTTGCACGCTCGCGTTCGACCGGTGCATCGGCAACCGGATGGCCGACAAATACGGCATCCTGGTCCACGGCATCCCAGTAGGGTTTCTCGAACGGGAATAGCAGCAGCACGCGGTCGATCAGGCGGGACACTTTATGTGCGCGCCTTGGCTTCCAGGCCCATACTGTTGGTGCAACATAGTAGACCAAGGGGCGTGGTGACGGCTGCAGGCGCTTCGCCAGGCGCCACGAGAAGCCTTGCGTATCGATCGTGACCACCACGGCGGGGTCGACTCGCGCCACCGCTTCGGCGGTTTCCCGCAGGCGACGCAGGATCGCACGGGCCCGCGGCAGGACCTCGACAAGGCCCATGACAGCGAGATCCGACATTGGAAACAGGGACTCGAGCCCTTCGGCCTCCATCTCGGGGCCGCCGACACCGCAGATGACCAGATCATCCCGTTGGGCCCGAAGCGACCGGATGAGTGCGGCACCGAGGGCATCGCCCGACGGCTCACCGGCGACCAGAAAGATTGTCGGACTCGGCACTGCTCACGCCTCCGGAACGGCGAGACCAATCAGAAAGAGACCGCCATCGTCGACCATCTGCACCACCGCCTTGCGCTCGACGACGAGACAGTTCCCGGCTTCGACGGCAAGACCCGCAAGACCGGACTCACGACATGCGGCAATGGTGTCAGGGCCAATGGTCGGAAGATCGACACGGCGCTCCTGACCCGGCTTGGCCATCTTCACGAGCACCGGCTGCGGTCCCTCACGCTGCAACGCCTGTGTTCGCCGGATCAGGCCATCGGTGCCCTCGATCGCCTCGATCCCCAGAACGAGCCCCTGCTGGATGACGACCGACTGGCCGACATCGGCTGCGCCGGTCGTGCGCAGGACATCAATGCCACGTTGGATGTCGGCTTGCTCCTCCTCAGTCGGCGCGCGTGCCGAGACGAGACCTTCGGCGGCCAGAAAACCGCCGGCGATGCCGTCGACACCCACGACCCGGAGCCCCTCCTCCTTCTCAAGCGCCTCGACAATGGCTCCGAGAACGCTGTCATCGCCGCGGCCGAGCACACCGCGCATCAGGAATCGTGCGGCACGGGCGTCCGGCCTGATCTCGGCAAGGGAAGGCCGCCTCACCGACCCAGCGAGGACAACCTCTTCGACGCCAGCGTCACGAAACGCTTCGAGCGCCTTGCCGGCTGCGCCAAGGCGTAGCCAGACATGGGGGAACGGTTCGACGACAGCGGGATCGGCGTGTCGCTCAAGCGCCAGAACAAAGACCTCGCGCCCTTGGGACAAGGCGGTTCGGGCGAGATAGCCGGGCAGCATGCCGCCGCCCGCCACGATGCCGAGTTTAGGCGGCATGTCCATCTTTGGGCTGGCACAGGCCGCGTGTGCTTTCGATACGCATGAACGCGAGGATTGCCTCGACCGGAGGACATGCACCGAAGACCTCGTCGACATCGTCCATCCGTTCGCCGAGCGTGCCTTCATCGGCGAACAGCAGGCGATAGGCATTGCGCATGGTGTGAATGTCGTCACGACCGAAGCCGTTGCGCTTCAGGCCTACGAGGTTGAGCCCCATGAGATGGGCGCGGTCGCCGCTAACCGAACCGAAGGGAATGACATCCTGCTCCACACCCGACATGCCGCCCACCATGGCGTGACGGCCGATGCGGACAAACTGATGGACCGCCGACAGCCCGCCGATGATGGCGAAGTCCTCGACCACCACATGGCCCGCTAGTGTGGCGTTGTTCGCCATGATGATGTGATCGCCGAGCATGCAGTCGTGCGCCACGTGGGCCCCGACCATGAAAAGTCCGTTGTCCCCGACACGGGTCAACAGGCCGCCGCCCTTAGTGCCCGGGTTCATGGTGACGTACTCGCGGATCGTGTTGTTCGCGCCGATCTCAAGTCTCGAAGGCTCACCCTGATACTTGAGATCCTGTGGCCTCAGGCCCAGCGACGCGAAGGGAAAGACCTGACAGCCCTCGCCAAGCGACGTCTCGCCGTCGATCACGACATGCGACACCAGACGGACGAAGGCCCCGAGCCGGACGCCGGCACCAATCGTGCAGTATGGACCGATGGTCACATCGTCGGCGATGTCCGCGGCGGGATCGACGACGGCGGTGGCGTGAATGTCGGGCATGAACGGGGGGTCAGTTATCCAGAATCATCGCGGAATAGTTGGCGTCGGCTACGACCTGACCGTCGACCTTGGCCAAGGCCCGGAACTTCCAGACCAAACCGCGTTTCTGCTCCTTGGTGACATGCACGTTCAGCACGTCGCCCGGCGTAACCGGCTTTCTGAAGCGCGCCTTGTCGACGCCCATGAAGTAGACCAGCTTGCCCTCGAACTCGGCACCCAGGGTTTCGACCACCAGAACAGCAGCCGATTGCGCCATGGCCTCAATGATCAGTACACCCGGCATCACCGGGTGGCGCGGAAAGTGGCCCTGAAAGTGCGGTTCGTTGATCGACACGTTCTTTATGCCGATCGCACTTTCGTCCGGCACGACATCGATCACACGATCGATCATCAGAAACGGATAACGATGAGGGATCATCTGCATCACGCGTTCGATCCCGATCACATCGACGGAACAACCAGTCTCTCCTGGGACTGTGGTTCCAGCTTCGTCGTTCATGCCCCCTTGCCCTGCTTCATCAACCGACGGATGGCAGCCTGTTGACGCCAAAACTCCCTGATGGCAATGGCCGGCTGACCCAGATAGGTGCCCCCTGGTTCCAGATCGGTTGCTGCTCCCGAAAGAGCCCCGATCTTCGCCCCCGCACCAACCTTCACGTGGTTGGCTACACCGGATTTGCCGCCAATCATCGCGAAATCGCCGACATGCGCGCTGCCTGCCAGTCCGACTTGGCCCGCAAGGACCGCGCCGCGACCAACCTGTGCGTTATGGGCGATCTGGACCTGATTATCAATCATCGCACCATCGTTGATAACCGTGTCTCCGGCCGTTCCACGATCGACGGTCGAGTTCGCGCCGATTTCCACATCGTTGCCGATCAGGACTCTGCCCGTGTGAGGAATCCGGACCGCTCCGCCCGGTCCGATGGCAAAGCCAAAACCCTGCGTGCCGATCCGGGCGCCTGCGTCGATCCAGACGCGGTCGCCGATCAGGCAACACATCAGCGTGGCACCCGGGCCGATATGGCAGTCGTTGCCAACACGCACGTTGTCGCAGATCACCGCACCGTAGGAGACATGACAGCGCGCACCGAGCTCCACGCCCGGGCCGACGACCGCGCCCGCCTCAATGCGTGCGCCCTCACCCAACGTTGCGCTCGGATCAACCAAAGCCGTTTCCGCAATGCCCTGTTCAAGCGCAGCAAGCGGGTAAAACATCTGCGCTGCAAGAGCGAAGGCGAGATAGGGCCGGTCGGTGATCAAGGTGATCATCCCGTCAGGCGCGCGCGCCGCGAGATGCTGGTCGACGAAACAGGCGCCCGCATCACTCTCGGTAAACGTCACCGTGTACTTCTTGTTATCGAGAAAACTGATGTCGTCGGCCGTGGCCGCTTCGAGCGGCGCGATGTCACTGAACATGCGGCCAGCGTCAGTACCGTCGGGCGCGCGCGCGCCTGTAACCTCCAGCACCGCAGACAGCTTGAAGGATCCCGAACGCGCGAAAAAACGAGGATCGGCCATGATTTACTCTCCGCCGCTCAGGGTGACCGAGGGCAATACCTGGTTCAGTTCGGCCAGAACGTCATCGGTGATGTCGAGCTCGAGGTTGGCAACGATGTAGCCGGAGCGCGCCAGGACGACGTCGATGCCGCGCTGCTCGACGATCGACTTCAGGATGATCAGAACATTTTCGCGCACCGCCGCGAAGCCTTCGGCATAGGCCCGCTCGATCCCCTGCTGGCGCTCGCGCACCTCCCGCTGAAGCGCGATCACGCTCTCTTCGAACTTCCGGCTTTCCTCTGCCAGGACCTCGGGTGCCAAGATGGTTGCCTGCTCGATCAGGGTCCGTTCACGCTCGCGGAGCGCGGCTTCCTTCTGTGCGATTTCCTCGGCGAAGCTGGCTCTGATCTGATCAATCTGGCGTTCGATCGACTGGCCCGCGAGCGACTCCTGGAGCAGGCGCTGAATGTCGACTACGGCGATGATGGTGTCGTCCTGCGCGACCGCGTGCAGCGGAAACAGCAACGCGACCAGAAGTGACACCAAGTGCCGCGCACGCCATCGCGGCCTGGCCATCAGAACGCTGTCCCGAAGTTGAAGCGGAAAACTTCGGTGCGGTCGAAGTCCTCCTCGACGATCGCCAGGGCGAAGTCGAGCTGAATGGGTCCGAGCGGCGAGTTGTAAGACAGGCCGACGCCGATCGAACCGCGCGCCGAGTCCTCGTCAGCAACCGTCGGCCCGCTGTTGTCGATCTCCCACAGGCTGCCCCAGTCCGTGAACACTCGACCGAGCAGGCCGAGCTCGCGCGGAAGCCCGAGCGGGAACGTCAATTCGGCCGTCGCGGTCCAGAAGATGTTGCCGCCCAGGGCGTCACCGGTCGACAGGTCGCGCGGGCCAATACCGGCGGGCTCGAAGCCTCGTAGACTCGAGCCACCGATGAAGAAGCGGTCGGCGATGCTGATGTCCTCACCCGCAATGCCCTGGATGATGCCGGTCTCACCGCGGATGTTGCTGGTCCAGTCGATGGCAAAGGGATGGAAGAAGGACGCGCCCAATCTGTTGCGGATGTACTTCTCCGTGCCGCCGAATCCGGCGACATCGATGCCCTGCTGGAGCAGGTATCCGTCGGTTGGATTGAAGGCATCGTCACGGCGGTCGTAGTTGAGCTGATAACCCAGCGCTGAGGTCGTCGACGTGCCTTCCTCCTCGAGCACGAAGATCGACGCGTCGTCCTGCACATCCTCAATGGTGATCGACTGAAGCGAGTAGAAGACAGTCTGCTCGAGGTACTCCGTCACCGGGTAGGACATCCTGAGAACACCACCCAAGTTCTCTTGCGAGAATGACGATTCGTCCTGAAGATCAAGCCTGCGAAGGAACAGGTCGATGCCGGCTTCAAGCTCGCGATCAAGAAAATAGGGCTCTGTGAATCGGAAGTCGATGGTTTGGCGACGACCGGAGAGCGAGAGGTCGAGCGTCAGCCTCTGCCCGTTGCCGAGGAGGTTTCGCTCGCGGACCGAGATGTTGAACAGAATGTTGTCGAAGGTCGAGAAACCGGCACCCAACGAGAGTTCACCGGTTGATTTCTCCTCGACCTCAACCGCAATCACAGTGGTGTCGGGCTGTGAACCTGGAATCGTATCGACCCGCACATTGCTGAAGAAGTTGAGCTCGCGGACGCGCTGCTCGCTGCGCTGGAGCCTGGCGATGCTGAAGGCGTCGCCCTCGGACATCTTGAACTCGCGACGGATGACCTCGTCGGCGGTCCTGAGATTGCCGAAGATGTCGATCCGTTCGACGTAGAGCGGATCGGACTTGCCGATCCGGTACTCCAGATCAATCGTCAGGTTTTCGCGATCACGTTCGGCACGCGGCTGCACATCGACGAAGGAAAAGCCCATGTCGCCGAGGGCGAGCACCATCTCTTCGGTAACTTCCTCGACCTCTCTGGCGTCATACCAGTCGCCCGGGTCCATGCTCACAAGGCCGGTGACGAGTTCCGGTTCCGCATTGCGTAACTCGCTGGTGACGACAATGTCGCCAAACTCGTAGCGGGGCCCCTCCTCAATCGTGAAAGTGATGAAGAACTCCCGGCGGTCGGACGTCAGGTCGGCCACGACCGAGAGGACCCGAAAGTCGGCGAAACCCTCTGAGAGATAGAAGCGACGCAGGAGTTCCTGATCGAACGCCAGACGATCCGGGTCATAGGTGTCGTCGGCCGAGAGGAACCGATACCAGGCAGTCTCGCGGCTGACGATCCGCTCGCGCAGGGTACCGTCAGAAAACTCCTCGTTGCCGATGAAGTTGATCTCGCGCACGACCGTCGCATCCCCCTCTTCGATCTCGAAGACAAGATCGATACGGTTCTGCTCCTGGATGATCACCTTCGGCTCGACCGTCGCGTTGAAGCGGCCATCACGCCGGTAAAGCTCCAGAATGCGCGCCACATCGTTCTGCACCTTCGTGCGCGTGTAGACCCTGCGCGGTCGCAGCTGAACTTCTACCTCAAGCTCTTCGGCGTCGAGCGAGCGGTTTCCTTCAAACGCTATGCGGTTGATGATCGGGTTCTCGACGACCTGCACGACCAGCGCGGTTCCCTCAGGCCGGATCACGACGTCGGCGAACAAACCCGTAGCAAACAGGCTCTTGAGCGATTCGTCGATTTCGTTGACGTCGAACGTGTCGCCGACGCGCACCGTCATGTAGCTCGCGATGGTCTCGGGCTCGATACGCTGGTTGCCGACCACGACGATCTGGTCGATCAGCGACTGCGCCGTTCCGCTGGTACCCGCGAGTAGCGTTACAAGCAACATGCACAGGCCTGCTGCAGCGCGGATCATGGGCATGAGGATCAGACGTCGCGACACGGCGGTTAGGATACCAGATCGGTCAGGAAATCGACCACGCCGAAACGTGCGAGATCGTTGAACGTGACCAACAGGAACAAAGCCGCGACCAGACCCATACCGACAAAGAACCCGTACTCCTGCGCGCGCTCGCTCAGGGGGCGGCCGCGCAGGGCTTCGATCGTGTAGAAAACCAAGTGACCACCGTCAAGCATCGGCACGGGGAACAGGTTGATCAGGCCCAGATTGACCGAGAGGATCGCCATGAACATCACCAGATTGGCGATGCCGTGCTCGGAGACGTCCTGTGACATGCCCGCGATCCCGAGCGGGCCAGCGAGATCACCGCTGCTCTGGGTACCGGCAAAGATCTTGCCCAGGAAATCGAAGATCCTGACACACCACTTGTAGGTCTCGGCGACACCGCCAAGCAGCGCCTCGCCGACCGGCACGTTTTCGTGGAAAACGTTGTCGGCCTGGATGCCGAGACGGCCGGTTTCACGTTCGTTGCCGAAACCATCGTCGGTCATGACCGTGTCGGGCGTAATCTCGAGCTCGATCAGCTTGCCGCCGCGATCAATCGTGAAGATCATCGGGACACCGGGGCTGGTGATGACCGCGAACTGCAATTCGTCGAAGCGGGAGACCGGTTTACCGTCGATCGCAACAATCATATCGTCGGGCATGATGCCGCCGCGCTCTGCCGCGCTGTCCACCATGACAACCGAGGCTTCGGGCAGCGTCTGGCTTTGCCCGATGAACATGAAAACGCCGGCGAACAGCACGATGGCGAGAATGAAGTTTGCGATGGGCCCGGCCAGCACAATCAGGAACCGCTGCCAGACACGTTTCTCGGGAAAGGCGCCGGCGCGCTGCTCTTCGGTCCACTGGGATTTGGCACTGTCCGCATCAGGACCGACATCGCTCTGGCCGAACATCTTGACGTAGCCGCCCAGCGGCAGGAGCGAGATTTTCCAGCGCGTACCGGCGCGATCGGTCCAGCCAAAGATCTCTCGACCGAAGCCGATCGAGAACACCTCGACGATGACGCCGTTGCGTCGCGCAACCCAATAGTGGCCGAACTCGTGAAAAAACACGATCACGGTTATCACGACCAGGAACGGCCAAATGCTATTGATAATGCTGTTGATGACGTCGATCAAGATCCTATCGCTTTCCCGTCACGGTCCTTATGTCCGTTTGCCAATGAAATCGGCCGCCATGCGTCGGGCCGCCTGATCTACAGCCACAATATCGTCGAGGCTTTCCACCGCTCCCGATCCCATCGCATCGACGGTTTCCTCGACGACGGCCACAATATCTAGAAAGCCGATGGCTGCGTCCAGAAATCCCCCCACAGCAACTTCGTTCGCCGCGTTAAGAACAACCGGCACCTGCCCCCCCTCGACAGCGGCGGCCCGCGCCAGTCTCAGCGCCGGGAATCGCTCAACATCGGGCGCTTCGAAGGACAGACGGCCGACCTTGACCAGATCGAGCCGGGGCGACGGCCCCACCATGCGATCGGGCCAAGCCAGCGTGTAGGCGATCGGCGTCCGCATGTCGGGCGAACCCAACTGGGCGAGAACGGACCCATCGACGTACTCCACCATGCTGTGGATGATCGATTCCGGGTGGATCACGATGTCCACCCTGTCAGGCCCCACCGGAAAGAGATGGCAGGCCTCGATCAGTTCCAAGCCCTTGTTCATCATCGACGCGGAATCGACGGAGATCTTCGCGCCCATGCTCCAGTTCGGATGCGCCACGGCCTCCGCCGGAGTCGCATCGCGCATGGTCTCGTGCGAAGCCGTGCGGAACGGGCCTCCCGATGCGGTCAGGACCAGCCGGCGAACTGCCTCGATCCGTTCGAAATCGAAGACCTGATGAATTGCGTTGTGTTCGGAATCGACCGGCAGAACGGTGCTGCCCGTCCGTTCCGCCTCCTGCATGAAGATGCTGCCCGCGCAGACCAGCGCCTCCTTGTTGGCCAGCGCCACAATAGCGCCACGCCGAACCGCTTCGAGAGTCGGCGCCAGGCCTGCCGCGCCTACGATGGCAGCCATGACCCAGTCCGCCGGGCGGCAGGCCGCCTCCCGAAGCGCCGATTCACCGGAACCGCAGGCGATGCCCGTACCGTCGAGCGCGTCCTTGAGCGCATCGTGAAGATCGGGGTCGGCGATCGCAGCGAACCGGGCTCCGACATCGCGCGCAATGCGCGCCAGTCCCTTGACATTAGTGTGCGCTGTCATCGCCTCGACGGTGAAGGCACCATTCGCGCGGCGCAACAGATCGACCGTGCTTTCGCCGACCGAGCCCGTAGCGCCGAGGATCGAAACGGCTCGCGGTGCCCTGGCTTCAGCCATGTGTGCCTCCCGACAGGAAAGCGATGCCCGAAACGACGATGGCAAGCACAGGCGAGGCCACAACCAAGGAGTCCAAGCGGTCCATGACACCGCCGTGGCCCGGAATGATCGAGCCCGTGTTCTTGACCCCGAAACGTCGTTTGACGCCCGATTGCACCAAGTCGCCGACCTGCCCTGCAATCGAGACGGCGACCGCAAGGGCGGCGGCCTGAGCCGCATCCGCCTGAATGAAGGTGTCGAAGACGACCCCCACAACGAGAGCGCCGAAGAGACCGCCGAAGGCACCCGACCACGTCTTTCCGGGACTGATTGAAGGCGCAAGTTTGGGACCCTTCAGCAGTTTCCCGACCGCAAACGCGCCGCTGTCGGTCGCCCAGACCACAAAGAAGAGCCACAGGATGACCTGCCAGCCGGCCTCGGCTTGGCTTATCCAGATGAGGGCAACCAGAGGGACCGTGGCATAGACCGTGCCCGCCGCCCCCCAGAGCCCGCCTTCGCCCCGGCGCAGCATTAGGGTGAACATCGCGGTGCCCGCTGCCCCCATCACGGTAACATAAAGCGCCAGAATCAGGCCGCCCTGGTATGCCATGGCGAGCCAGGCCGCAAAAACCGAGGCCATTGAGGCCCACTTCCCCGCACTTCCGGTCAGGTCGAACCACTCGTGCGTGACCGCAAGGGCAAGGAGCAGGACACATCCGGCGAACCACCAGCCGCCAAGCGTCGCCAACGCTACACTGACCGTCGCAAGAACGACGCCCGAGAGGACGCGAAGGCCGAGCTCGGAACCCGCCCGGTCAGGAAACCGCGACAGCACCGTATCGCCTGTCACGGGTGTTAAACTCCTTGATAGCCGCGTCGAGGTCGGCCCGGCCGAAGTCGGGCCAGAGCACCGGTGCGAAAATGAGCTCCGCATAGGCACACTGCCAGACCAGAAAGTTACTCAGACGCTGCTCGCCGCTGGTTCGGATCATCAGATCCGGATCAGGAATGCCGGCGGTGTCAAGACGCTGGGTTACGGCGTCTTCATCGATGGCATCGGCCTTGATGTGACCGTCCGCGCAATCGGCAGCGAGGCTTCGTGCGGCACGCACCAGTTCATCCCGTCCGCCGTAGTTCAGCGCAACATGCACCGAAAGCGCGTCGCCATCGGCTGTCTCGCGCTCGGCATTGGCCATGATCTCCCTGATGTCAGGCGCCAGACCCGTCTGGTCCCCGACGAAATCCAGACGAATACGGCGTCCCCTAATATGGGAAATCTCCTTATTCAGATAGAAGCGGAGCAGACCCATGAGATCGTCGACCTCGGCCTCGGGCCGCCGCCAGTTCTCGGACGAAAACGCAAACAGCGTGAGGTGCCCGATGCCATGGTCGATGCAGGCCCGCAGCGTGCGCCGAACCGCTTCCGCCCCCGCCTGGTGCCCCGCGGTACGGGGCAGACCGCGCAGACGCGCCCAGCGTCCATTGCCATCCATGATGATGGCAACGTGATCAAGCGGCCTTGATTCGGGCCTGGTTTCCTCAGCGGTGACCACGAGCTGCTGTCAGATCTGCATGATCTCGGCCTGCTTGGCCTCGAGAGCCTCGTCGACCTTGGCGACCTCGGCATCGGTCAGCTTCTGGACCTCGTCGGACCGCTTGTGCTGTTGGTCCTGCGAGATCTCGCCGTCTTTTTCCATCTTCTTGAGCGAATCCATGCCGTCGCGCCGGACGTTGCGGATCGCGACCTTGGCCTGCTCGGCATACTTGCCCGCAACGCGCGCGAGCTCGGCGCGGCGCTCCTCGTCGAGCATCGGGATCGGGATTCGCATCAGCTGCCCGTCGGTCTGCGGATTGAGATCGAGGCCGGCATCACGAATGGCCTTCTCGACCGCCTTCACCATGCCCTTGTCCCAGACCTGGACCGTCAACAGACGTGCTTCGGGAGTCGCCACACTGCCGACCTGGTTGACCGGCATCTGGCTGCCGTAGGCGTCGACCATGACGGGGTCGAGCAGGCTGACCGAGGCGCGACCGGTGCGCAGGCCGCCGAATTCGCTCTTGAGAACCTCCACCGCGCCTTCCATGCGGCGCTTCAGGTCCTGCATGAGTGCATCAGCCATGATCTTCTCCTTCGGTGATGAGAGTGAAACGGCCCTCTCCGGTGAGTGCTTCCGCGAGCGCGCCCTGTTTGTGCAGCGAGAATACCAAGACCGGCAGGCCATTGTCGCGCGCCAGCGAGATGGCCGCGGCATCCATGACCCTGAGATTCCGTGCCAAGATTTCCGTGTAGGTCAGATAATCATAACGTACGGCATTGGGATCGGTCTTGGGGTCGGCGGAGTAGACGCCGTCCACCTGCGTGGCTTTCACGAAGGCATCGCAGCCCATCTCGACGGCTCGCAGGGCAGCGGCGGTGTCGGTCGTGAAAAATGGGTTGCCCGTACCAGCGGCGAAGATGACAGCGCGGCCACGTTCGAGGTGGGCGACGGCACGCGGCTGGACATAGGGCTCACAGACCGTCGGCATCGGGATTGCGGACTGCACACGGGCTTCGAGCCCGGCCTGCTTCAAGGCGCTTTCAAGAGCCAGCGCGTTGATGACGGTGGCCAGCATACCCATGTAGTCGGCCGTCGCGCGCTCCATGCCTTGCGCGGCGCCTGCGACGCCACGAAAGATGTTGCCGCCGCCGACCACAAGGCAGAGTTCGGCTCCGAGACTGGCTGCAGCCGTGATGTCGGCAGCTATCCGGTCCATCTGCGCCGGGTCGACGCCGTAGGACCGTTCGCCCATCAGCGCTTCGCCCGACACCTTGACCAGCACACGCTTGTAACGCAGCGATGCCATCTGCTCTGCCCCGATCCCGGTTTCCCGTTGTTGTGCCCTAACCAATCCAAACAACATCGGCCCGCCTCGCAATAGGCGGGCCGTTGATAACCTTCCGGCGACCTATCCTGTTCTCAGGAACCGCTCACCGCCGCGGCGACCTCGGCCGCAAAATCCTCCTCCTTCTTCTCGATGCCCTCGCCCAAGCCGAAGCGCACGAAACCGGCGATCGAAACCGGCGCGCCGACGTCGCCCGCAGCCTGCTCGACGACCTTGCCAACTTGCGTCTCGCCATCGATGACAAAGACCTGCTCGGTGAGGACAACCTCCTGATAATACTTGCGAATCCTGCCCTCAACCATCTTCTCGGTGATGTTCTCCGGCTTGCCCGACTCGCGCGCCTGCTCGATCAGCACCGAACGCTCGCGCTCAATGAGCTCGGGATCGAGACCGGCGACCGAAACGGCCTCGGGCTTGGTCGCAGCAACATGCATGGCGACCTGCTTGCCAAGCTCGGCGAGCTTGCCGGCGTCACTCTCTGACTCAAGCGCCACCAGCACGGCAATCTTGCCCATGCCCGGCGCCGCGGCCGAGTGCACGTAGCCCGTGACCATACCGTTGCTGACCGACAGCGACGCCGTGCGGCGAAGCCGCAGGTTCTCGCCGACCGTGGCGACGAGATTGGTCAGCTTGTCCTGCACTGTGACGTCCGAATCCGGATAGGCCATGCACGACAGTGTCGCGAGATCGCTGTTCGCCTTGAGCGAGAGTTGTGCGCAACTGCCGACGAATGCCTGGAAGGTCTCGTTCCGTGCCACGAAATCTGTCTCGGCGTTGACCTCCACGACAGCACCGGTCTTGCCGTCGGCCGACATCGCCATGCCGACGAGGCCGTCGGCGGCCACACGGCCAGCCTTCTTCTGCGCGGCCGCAAGGCCCTTGGTGCGCAGCCAATCGACGGCGGCTTCCATGTCGCCACTGTTTTCGGCCAGCGCCTTCTTGCAATCCATCATGCCCGCGCCTGACTTCTCGCGCAGTTCCTTGACCATCGTTGCTGTAATCTCAACCATACTTCCTGTTCTCCGCTATGGGGTTGGAAACATCCCCACCTTTGCCCGACCGTACCGCGGTCAGTCGCCTGCTGCTTTCTGTTCCTCGGCAGCCGGTTCGGCCAGTGCGGCCTCCTGGACGTCTTCCTGCTCACCGAGATCCTGCCCCGAGGCGGCCAGTTCGGCCTGTATGCCATCAAGTGCGGCCCCCGAGATCAGATCGCAATAGAGCGAGACGGCGCGGATGGCGTCGTCGTTGCCGGGGATCACGTAGTCGATGCCCTCTGGATCGCTGTTCGAGTCGACAATGGCGATGATCGGAATGCCGAGCTTGTTCGCTTCGGCAATCGCGATGTCTTCCTTGTTCGTGTCGATGATGAAGAGCATATCCGGCAGACCGGCCATATCCTTGATGCCACCAAGCGCGCGTTCCAGCTTGTCACGCTCGCGCGTCATGCGGAGGATTTCCTTCTTGGTTAGGCCCGTGGTGTCCTCGCTAAGACGCTCCTCAAGCTCACGCAGACGTCGGATCGAGTTCGACACGGTCTTCCAGTTCGTCAGCATGCCGCCGAGCCAGCGGTGGTTGACGAAATACTGACCGCAGCGTCGCGCGGAATCCGCGACTGGCTCCTGCGCCTGGCGCTTCGTGCCGACGAACAACACACGGCCGCCGGCGGCGACCACGTCGCGCACCTGCTGCAGCGCGTGGCGCAACAGCGGAACGGTCTGCTGAAGATCAATGATGTGAACGTCGTTGCGCTCACCGAAGATGAACGGCTGCATCTTCGGGTTCCAGCGCCGGGTCTGGTGACCGAAATGAACGCCCGCTTCCAAGAGCTGACGCATAGTAAACTGCGGCATCGCCATTGATGTCGTCTCCTTCTCCGGTTAGTCCTCCGCGAACAGAACCGGCATAGGCCGGCACCGGACGGCGAGGACGCAGAACGTCCCGGAGCCTGTGGTCCGCGTGTGGGTTTGAGATTGCGAGTGAATCTTTAGAGTACGCCGACTGCAGTTTCAAGCGTCATGGGCGCTTCGGTGCGCAGCGCCGGATAACGACGACGACGCACCCCCGACCGATTCGACCCCCGGGAGAGACTCGATCTGAGCCCTCAGACCGGGCGACAGCGCAAACCGACCCGGCAGAGCGATCGACACACGCTCGCCCCCGCTACGATCAAAGACCAGGGTCATTGTTCCCCTGCCCCGCTCCGCGCGCTCGAGAATCTGACGCAAGCGATTGGTGTTCACCTCGGCGGTCACCTGGATCTGGAAACCGGAGCAGGTGCGCGCGGCTGCATCATTCAAGGCGTCGATCCTGCGGGCGGAGAACTTCACGGTTTCGCCGTCGACCCGGGCGTCCGCCTCGATCAGGAGCGGGCTCTGGGCATCGAGTAGCTCGCGTGAGGCGCTTAGCACTTCGAAGAACAGGACGATCTCGTGGCTGCCGGAGAAATCGGAGACCACGGCGAAGGCAAAGCGGTTGCCACTGCCGCTCGACCGTTCCCGCCGACTGACGGGCACGGCGGCGAGCTTGAAGACTGAGGCGCCGGAGCTGACGGCCGCCGCCTCGGCTTCGGCAAAACTGACAACGCCGAGCTGATTGAGCGCATCACGGTAGGGTTCGAGCGGATGGGCGGTCAGATGGAAACCAATCGCCTCGAACTCCTCCTTGAGGGCATCGGCGGAAATCCAGGGCTCCGTGGCGGCGAGAACCGGCAGCGATATATCAGGCTTGCCGCTCGCGCCGCCGAACAGGCTCTCCTGCCGGCTGTCGCGCTCTTCGGCCACCACCGCATTGTAGCGCACCAGAAGATCGACGTTCTCGATGACCTGCGCACGATTCATTTCCAGTGCATCGAAAGCGCCGCCGCGGGCCAGGTTTTCGAGCTGGCGCTTGATCATGACCTTCTGGTCGAGCCGTTCCGCAAAGTCGAAAAGGTTTTCGAAGGCGCCGTTCTCCCGGCGTTCGGCGACAAGGTCCTCCATGGCCTGGGCGCCGACGTTCTTGACCGCCGCCAAAGCATAACGCACCGCCGCCGGCACGCCCTCGGGCCGTTCAACGGTGAAGGCGACGCCGGAGCGGTTCACATCCGGCGGCAGCAGCGGAATCTCCTTCCGGTCGAGTTCCTGCTTGAAGATGCTGAGCTTGTCGGTGTTGCCCATGTCGAGCGTCATCGAGGCGGCGAGGAACTCGACGGGGTGGTTCGCCTTCAGCCACGCCGTCTGGTAGGCGACGATGGCATAGGCCGCCGCATGACTCTTGTTGAAGCCGTAGCCTGCGAACTTGTCGACGAGATCAAAGATGTAACTCGCCTTCTGGTCGTCGACACCCCGTTCGACAGCGCCAGAGACGAACCGCTCGCGCTGCGCTGCCATCTCGGCCTTGATCTTCTTGCCCATCGCCCTGCGCAGGAGATCGGCTTCGCCCAGGCTGTAACCCGCCAAGATCTGGGCAATCTGCATCACTTGCTCTTGGTAGATGATGACGCCGTAGGTCTCCTTTAGCACAGGCTCGAGCCTGGGATGGAGGTAGTCAACCTCCTCGCGGCCGTGCTTGCGGTTGCAGAAGAGCGGGATGTTCTCCATCGGACCCGGCCGGTAGAGCGAAACCAGCGCGATGATGTCCTCGATCGAGTCGGGCAAAAGCTGGCGCAGCGCATCGCGCATGCCCTGGCCTTCCAACTGGAACACACCCACGGTCTCCGCACGCCCCAGCATATCGAAGGTCGCCCGGTCGTCGAGCGGCAGCTGGTCGAGTTGGATGTTGTCCCCATTCTCCGCCAGCAACTCGACCGCGCGCTGCAGCACGGTCAGGGTCTTGAGGCCCAGGAAGTCGAACTTCATGAGACCGGCCTTCTCAACGTCTTTCATGTGGAATTGCGAGACCGGCATTTCCGAACGCGGATCACGATAGAGCGGGATCAGCTGCTGCAACGGACGGTCGCCGATGACCACACCCGCGGCGTGGGTGCTGGCGTGGCGATAGAGCCCTTCAAGCTTGAGCGCGGTGTCGATCAGATGGGCGACCTCAGGCTCGGACTGCGCTTCCTGCAACGACTCCTCGCTGTCGAGCGCCTGTTGCAGCGAGATCTGGTTGGCCGGGTTGACCGGGACAAGCTTGGCCAGCCGGTCAACCTGGCCGTAGGGCATTTCAAGTACGCGGCCGACGTCACGCACCACCGCGCGGGCCTGGAGCGTTCCGAAAGTGATGATCTGGGCCACCTTGTCATGGCCATAGCGGTCCTGGACGTAGGAGATGACCTCGTCGCGTCGGTCTTGGCAGAAGTCGACGTCGAAGTCCGGCATCGACACACGTTCGGGATTGAGGAAACGCTCGAACAGCAATCCGAAGCGAATCGGATCAAGATCGGTGATCGTCAGCGCCCAAGCGACGACCGAACCGGCGCCCGAACCGCGGCCCGGCCCCACAGGGATGCCCTGCTGTTTGGCCCACTTGATGAAGTCGGCAACGATCAGGAAGTAGCCGGGAAACTCCATCTTCACGATGATCCCGAGCTCGAAGTCGAGCCGTTCCCAATACTCTTCGCCGACACGTTTACGCTCGTCCTCGTCCATCTCGGCGGAGAAGACATGCCGTTCCAGCCGCTCCTGAAGCCCTTCGGCCGCCTGACGGCGCAACTCGTCCTCTTCGGTGGCACCATTCCCGGAGGGATAGGGCGGTAGGATTGGCTTGCGCTTGGGCGACATCACGGCACAGCGCTGCGCGATCACCAGCGTGTTGGCGATGGCTTCGGGCAGGTCGGCAAAAAGGTCGACCATCTCCTCGGCCGTCTTGAAATAGTGATGCTGCGAAACCCGGCGCCGGTCCTGGCGATTTACAGTGGTGCCGCCGGCAATGCACATCAGGGCGTCGTGCGCCTCGTGCATGGCGGCATCGGTGAACATAACGTCGTTCGTCGCAACGAGCGGCAGATTGTGGAGGTAGGCCAGATCGATCAGATCCGCCTCGATCTGGTGTTCCTCGGGCATGTCGTGCCGCTGGATCTCGACATAGAGACGGCCAGCAAACAGGCCTGAAAAACGTTGGATCAGCGCCTTGGCCTCGACCGCACTGCCCTCAAGCAGACGGCGCGCGATGGGTCCCAGCACGCCTCCGGTCAGACAGATGAGGCCGTCCGTGCGTCCCTCAAGATCGTCGATCGGAATGCTGGCGATGTCGCCTGGTTCGGACTCGATGAAGGACTTGCTGACGAGATCGAGTAGATTGGCATAGCCGGTTTCGTTCTGAGCCAGCAGGACGACCCGCTCGGCCTCCTCCGGATCGCGCGACATGCGCTCGTCGTAGCGAATTGCGAGCAGCGTGCCGATGATCGGCTGAATACCCTTGCCCGCGCAGGCGTCGGAGAACTCCAGAACGCCGAACATGTTGCCCGTGTCCGAGATCGCCATGGCCGGCATGCCGTTCTCGGCGCAGAGATCCACCAGCTTGGGGATCTTCACGGCCCCTTCGAGTAGCGAATACGGCGAATGGACACGGAGGTGGACGAAGCTCATGGCGCAGCATTCCACAAGATCGGGTCGGGCTCACGCGAGCCGGATACCGCCCGTTGTAAATGTCGTGGATAAGGTTCAGACCTCGATGAGGTGGCCATCTTCCATGCGGACAATGCGGTCCATGCGCTCGGCAAGCGGCATGTTGTGGGTCGCCACGAGCGCGGCGAGCCCCCTGCCCCGTACCTCTCCGGTGAGCTGCACCATAACCTCCTCGGCGGTCTCGGGATCGAGATTGCCGGTGGGTTCGTCGGCCAGCAGGACGTCTGGTTCGTTGGCCAGTGCACGGGCAATCGCCACGCGCTGCTGTTCGCCGCCCGACAGCCGTGCGGGCCGGTGATCGAGCCGGTCGGCCAGCCCCAGACCGTCGAGCAGATTGGTGGCCCGCTTGCGGGCTGCGCGACGGCCCTTGCCGGCGATCATCTGCGGCAGGACGACGTTCTCCAGCGCCGAGAACTCGGGCAGCAAATGATGGAACTGATAGACAAAGCCCAGGTAGCGGCGACGCAGGGCGGTGCGGCTGCTGTCGTTGCGCGCATTACACACCTCACCGGCCAGCACGATCTCGCCGCCATCGGCAGCTTCGAGCAGGCCCGCGATATAGAGTAATGTAGACTTGCCCGCGCCGGAGGGGCCCACCAGCGCGACGATTTCACCCCTGTTCAGCGTCATCGACGCCCCCTTGAGCACATCAAGGGGGCGCTCGCCCTGAACGAAGGTGCGCCGGACGTTGCGCAACTCGAGGGCCACATCACTCATAACGTAGTGCCTCGGCCGGCTCGACACGGGCGGCGCGCCAGGCCGGATAGAGCGCGGCCAGGAACGTCAATCCAAGCGCCAGGCCGACGATGGTCGCGACCTCGGTCCAGTCGATCTTCGCCGGTAACTGGGATAGGAAATAGATCTCGGCAGGGAACAGCCGAGCGCCGAGGACGAACTGCACGAACTGCCTGATCTCCTCAACGTGGATGCAGAACAGTACCCCGAGCACGAATCCGAGAATGGTGCCGGCGACGCCGATGCAGGCGCCGGTCAGCAGGAAGATGCGCATCACGCTGCCGCGTGAGGCGCCCATGGTGCGGACGATAGCGATGTCGCCGTTCTTGTCCTTCACCAGCATGATCAGGCTGGAGATGATGTTGAAGGCGGCAACCAGAATGATCAGCGTGAGGATCAGGAACATGACATTCCGCTCGACCTGAAGCGCGCCGTAGAGGTGGCTGTTGGTACGCTGCCAGTCCGCGATCCTGAGCCCCTGGGTGCCGCGCTCCAGCGCGATCTGGAAGGCCGCGTCGCGGGCGTCGCCGGGGTCCTCGGGCTCGGCCACCATGATCTCAATCTGGGTGACGGTCTCAGGCTTGCGGAAGTAGACCTGCGCCTGGTCGAGCGGCATGTAGATGATGCCCGCGTCGAACTCGAACATGCCGACCTCGAAGGCACCGATCACCGGATAAGACACTGAGCGCGGGATGGTGCCGAAAGCCGTGGGTACGCCCTGGGGCGAGATCAGATTGATCTGATCGCCGTAGTTGAGGCCGAGGCGATGCATCAGGCGTGTGCCCACAATGACCCCGGGCTCCTGCCCAAAGTCCGCGACATCACCGATCTTCACATTCTCGGCCACCAGCTTCTGCCGCAGGAGGTCTTCGGGCCGAACACCGCGCACAATCACGCCCGACTGACCGTAGGGCGAGGTTGCCAGCACCTGCCCCTCGATCAGCGGCATGACGAGGATCGAGTCCGGGACGGCTTCGAGATCGGCCGCGAACGTCGGGTAATCGGCGATGCCATCGGACGCTCCGATGATCGTGATGTGGCCGTTGAACCCGAGGATGCGGCCGATGAGCTCGTGGCGGAAACCGTTCATCACCGACATCACGATGATCAGCGCTGCGACCCCGAGGCAGATCCCCAGCAGCGAAAAGCCGGCCGTGACCGAAATGAAACCTTCCTGACGCCGGGAGCGCAGGTAGCGGAAGGCAACAGCGCGCTCGAACGCTGAGATCACGCGTCTTTGTCGATGATGCGCTGGAGTGCGACGTCCATGCCGAGCTCCTGCTTGTCGCCCCTGGCGCGACGCTTCAGTTCTATGGTGCCGGCCTTCACGCCCCTCGGCCCGACCGTGAGCTGCCAGGGCAGTCCTATCAGATCCATGTCGGCAAACTTTACGCCCGCCCGCTCCTCACGGTCGTCGTAGAGCACCTCAATGCCCGTTGCGCACAGTTTGTCGTAAAGATCGGCGGCCACTGCGTCGCAATCGGAATCGCCCGACTTCAGGTTGATCAAGCCGACATCGAACGGCGCCACCTCGTCGGGCCAGATGATGCCGGCGTCGTCGTGGCTCGCCTCGATGATCGCGCCGGCCAGGCGCGACACCCCGATGCCGTACGAGCCGCCGTGAATCAGGCGACGCTCGCCGTCGGACATGGTCACGGCGCACCCAAGCGGTTCGGAGTACTTGGTGCCGAAGTAGAAGATGTGGCCGACCTCGATGCCGCGCGCCTCGACCAGGTCGTCGCCGGACACCGGGCAGTTGGCGGGGTCGTGCTTCTCATCGGTCGCGGCATAGAGCGATGCCCAGCTCTGGACCAGCGGCTCCAGGTCGGCATCGAAATCGACGTCGTCAGCGCGGGAATCCATCTCCAGCAAGCGTCGGTCAGCATAGACGGCCGACTCGCCGGTGTCGGCCAAGATGACAAACTCGTGGCTCAGATCCCCCCCGATCGGCCCGGAATCGGCCTTCATCGGGATCGCCTTGATGCCCATGCGCGCATAGGTCCGTAGATAGGCGACGAACATGATGTTGTAGGAGCGTTTGGCCGACTCGAAGTCGAGATCAAAGCTGTAGCCGTCCTTCATCAGGAACTCGCGGCCGCGCATCACACCAAAGCGCGGTCTGATCTCGTCCCGGAACTTCCACTGGATGTGATAGAGGTTCTTCGGGAAATCGCGGTAGCTGAGGATGTCGTCGCGCACAATCTGGGTGATCTGCTCCTCGTTCGTGGGTCCGTAGAGCATGTCGCGGTCGTGGCGATCGGTGATGCGCAGCATCTCGGGGCCATAGGCGTCGTAACGCCCGCTTTCGCGCCACAGGTCGGCGAGCTGCAGCGTCGGCATCAGGACGGCCTGCGCACCAGCCGCGGTCATCTCTTCGTGGATGATGTTCTCGATCTTGCGCAATACGCGGAAGCCCAGCGGCAGCCAGGAATAGATCCCGGCACTGGCCTGACGGATCAGACCGGACCGCAGCATCAGGCGATGGGAGACGATCTGCGCCTCAGCCGGCGTCTCCTTGAGCGTAGGCAGGAAGTAGCGGGATAATCGCATCGGATCGGCATCACATGGTTGAATGGGCGGGCAACCTAGAGTGGTTAGGGCCCGCGCGAAACAGCCGATTGGCAGGGGCCTGTCGCCGTCGTTTCATTCGGGCTCCCTCTCCGTCGAGGCGGATCTAGGGTCGCTCGACGTGATCGAGCCCGGCTTCAAGCCAGGGCGGATTGGAGCCCATGACTCGGGCGAAAACAGGGCAGCGCGCCGTATGCGCACCGGGCAGATAGCCGGTCGACAGCAGGAACTCCTCGACGACCAGTGGCCCGGTGAAAACGAAGGTCTTGCGGAAAAGTTTCGTCCATTCCTCGTGCGGGCGGGGATGGTGTGCTTTAAGCCAGGTATCGAAGCTGCCGTGGGAATGGCGCAGCGTGATGATCCGGCGGGCGTTCTCGATCGCCGCCTCGACCTTCTTGCGGTTTCGGATGATCCCTGCATCCGAGAGCAACCGTGCCTCGTCGAGCGAGCCGAAGACGGCAACCTTGTAGACGTCGAAATTGGCGTAGGCGGCGCGGAGGTTGTCCCGCTTGCGCAGGATCGTGGCCCAGCTCAATCCGGCCTGATTGATCTCGAGAACCAGCCGCTCGAACAACGCGTCCTCATCAGTGACGGGAAAGCCGTACTCGGTGTCGTGATAGGACGCATGAACCGGATCGCCCGGTGCCGTGCTGCAGTACGCCTGACTCATGGCAGTTCCCCCCTACGAAGCGACTCACCGAAGAATAACGCACCGATGTCGACAACGCCCTGATCATCAGCCAGCCAGCCACCTCCCACGATAACGATGGCAATCACCGTGGTCACGGCGACCTTGCCCCAGAGCATCGGGTTGACCGGCGCGCCAGGGTCGTGGCCGGCCTCGGGGTTCTCGTTGCGGCGGACACCATGGGGAAGCACCGCAAAGAACGTGACCCACCAGACGATGGTGAAGACGACGATCAGTCCGAAGACGGACACGGATTCATGCCTGCTCAATCTCGACCAGCGTGCCGCAGAAGTCCTTCGGATGCAGGAACAGAACCGGCTTGCCATGGGCACCGATCTTCGGCTCGCCGTCGCCGATCACGCGGGCACCATCGCCGACAATCTGGTCGCGTGCCGCAATGATGTCGTCAACCTCGTAGCAGACGTGGTGCATGCCGCCCGAAGGGTTCTTTGCCAGGAACGCCGCGATCGGCGAGTCGTCGCCCAACGGATGCAGCAACTCGATCTTCGTGTTGGGCAGTTCGATGAACACCGTGGTCACGCCGTGTTCGGGCTGGTCGACCATCTCCGAGACGGTTGCGCCGAGCGTTTCGCGATAGAGTGCGCTAGCTGCGGCAAGCTCCGGCACAACAATGGCAATGTGATTCAAGCGACCGATCATGGTTCTTCCGTGTGGGTTAGGGGGCATGGGCATATACGCTGTCTGTTCCTACAACACTGCGGTCGGCCTTACCACGCTGATCGGCATGCCGTCGGTCAGGCTGCCGGCAACTCCTTCTCCCAGTCATCGACACCCCTGACAGGACGCAGGTCGGCCCGGGTCACGGTGAGCCAAAGGGAGCAGCGAGAATATTGGCCGAAAGGGTGGGATTCCCGGCGGGATCGGTCAAAGGATTGACCTCGGCACCATAGAAATTGGTGGTCGAGAACATGAACGGAAGGTACCAGTAGAGCATGTAGTCGGCATTGAGCAGCCACTGGAGCAGCGCCAGCGATTTATCGCGCAGATTGTTCTCGGCGTAGATGACCGGGTGGTGCTCGTCGACCAGGCGCTGCGCACCCTTGAGAACGGCGAGTTCCATGCCTTCGACGTCGATCTTGATCAGCCTTATGCCGGACGACGTACAGCGTGTGTCCTCCATGTGGCCGTCGAGGGTGACGGGGCATCGAACGTGTCGCTGACGGGAGCATGGTGAGTATGGCAGCTACATGGTCCACGGCCTTCTGCCAAGCCCAGAGGTTCAGAAGACCTTTGATCGCCAGGTTGCCGTACAGAACCTGGTACACCACGCATTGCGGTTCGAAGGCATGGACGACGCTGTCATCACCGACAAATCGGGGGAGGCTTACGGTGTGTGCGCATCTGGGCACCGACATCAGTCACTGTGTCGCCGGGCCGAACGAGCGACGAGAAGACCTTGCGCTCGCCCGGGATCAACTCGCCAAGCAGGCTGATCGACCGTCCGATGCAGCGATCCTGACAGTTCATAATGAGAGGGCCGTCACGCGCCTGCCAGATCTCGTTGAGCCCGGCCCGGTGGAGCAGCCTGTTCCTGCCGTCGGCCGTCTTAAAGCCTGATGAGATGAACGTCGACCAAGGGTCGACGGTTGAACTCCGTCCGAAGAAATCGGCGAACAGCAGTCCGGACTGCCTCCCGGACGCTGCTGTCATCGCGCCGCTTGGGTCGTGAAAGTCCATCGACCGCGTCGATGGCATCGTCGATCAGATCCTCGAGCAGCTCACGGTCCTTGTCGTCCTCAATCAGACCATGGGCGCTGACGACGGGATCGGAGACCAGCTCACCCTCGGCGTCGATCACCAGCGTGACAAACGCCGCCCCGTTGAACATCAGGCGCCGGCGCTCCTTGATGACGTTGCCATCGACTGGAATGGTGCACCGGCCGTTCCACGCGACACGGCCATGCTCGACGTGATCGACGATCTTGGGCCTACCGGGTGCCAAGAGCAGCATGGCACCGTTCTCGATCGTCACGGCCTCAGGCACCTGGAAGGAACGCGCCAGCGCCGCGTGCTCCCGCATGTGGCGCAGTTCGCCATGGACGGGCACCGCGATCCGTGGCCTGACGAGCTGGTACATGCGTGCAAGCTCGTCGCGGTTGGGATGGCCGGAGACGTGGACGAACCGGTCCTTCTCGGTGATCACATCGATGTTGAGGCGGGTCAGCCGGTTGATCAGGTCGAAGATATTCTTCTCGTTGCCGGGAATGATCTTGGATGAGAAGATCACAGTGTCACCGGTGCCGAGCTCGATTGTGGGATGGCTGCCATCGGCCACACGCGACAGCGCCGCATTGGGCTCACCCTGGCAGCCGGTCATCATGTAGAGCACCTTGTCATCTGGCAGGTCTTGGGCGTCACGATCGCCGAGAAACCGTACCCCCTTCGGCACGTAGCCGGTCTCGCAGGCGCATTCGAGAATGCGCCACATTGAACGCCCGACGGCGACGCAGCTCCGTCCGTTCGCGGTGGCAGCTTCATGGATCGTCAGAAGACGCGCGAGATTGCTGGCGAAGGTCGTGACCACAACCCGCCGGTTCTGCTCTCCGATCAGTTCGGTCAGGGATTTCCTCACATCGGCCTCGGAACCCGAGGTGCCGGGCCGGAAGACATTCGTCGAATCGCAGATCATGGCCAGAATGCCGTCATCACCAATCTCCCGGAGCGCATCCTCGTCGGTCGGCTCGGAGATCAGCGGGGCCGGATCGAGCTTCCAGTCGCCCGTGTGCATGACGGCACCATGAGGCGTATGGACGACCAGCGCGTTGGGTTCGGGAATCGAGTGGGTCAGGCTGATGAGCTCAATACGAAACGGTCCAAGGTCGATCGAACCGCCGAGCGGGACCTCGGTGATCGCCATGCCTTCAATGCCTTCGGCGCCTTGATCGAGCTTCTTGCGCAGAAGGGCCGCCGTGAACGGCGTCGCGTAGACGGGACAACGCAGGCGTGGCCAGAGATAAGGCACGGCGCCGAGATGATCCTCGTGGGCGTGGGTCAGGACCAGCCCAAGCAGGTTCTCGCTGCGCTTGGCGATGTAGCTGAGGTCCGGCATGACAAGGTCAATGCCGGGAAGTTCGTCGCCGGCAAAGGTGAGGCCGAGGTCGCACATCAGCCAGGCACCGTCGTACTCATAGAGATTGAGGTTCATTCCGATCTCGCCGGCGCCACCCAGCGGCAGGAAGTGCAGAGGCTTGTTGAGCGGCACGATCAGGCGTCCCGGGCGCGGCTGCGGCGCCAAACCTCGAGAAGTCCCCGAACGGTAACGTCGGGATCAATCTCGTCGATCGCATCGGTCGCGGCGTCGAACATCGGTGCCAGCCCACCCGTTGCAACGACCCGCATGGGCTTGCCGTACTCGGCGCGGACGCGCTGCACGACCCCCTCGATCAGGCTCACATACCCCCAATAGACGCCCGACTGCATGCAGGCGACGGTGTTGGTGCCGATCACCTTGCCCGGCTTTTCGACGCCGATGCGGGGCAACCGCGCCGAGATGCGGTGCATGGCGTCGAGCGCCAGGTTGATGCCGGGTGCGAAGACACCGCCCGCAAAGCCGCCGTCCTGGTCGATCACATCGAAGGTCGTCGCCGTGCCGAAGTCGATGACGACCAGGGGACCGCCGAACGTCACGAAGGCACCGACCGCGTTGACGACACGGTCGGCGCCGGCCTCGCGCGGGTCATCAATGCGAAGCGGGATGCCGAGTTCCGCGTTTTCGCCAACCACCACGGGATCGCAGCCGAAATGCTTGCGACAGAGCGTCTTGAGATCGAAGAGCGCCTGCGGCGTCACGCTTGCGATGATGGCATCCTCGATCTTGCCGCCGTCGATGCCATCGAGCTCGAGAAGCTGATGAAGCCAGACCGCGAACTCGTCCGCGGTCCGGTCGGTCTTGGTCGCAATGCGCCACTGCCCAAGGAGATTGTCGTCCCGGAAGATGGCAAACACCGTGTTGGTGTTGCCCTGGTCAATGGCGAGAAGAAGTCTACTGGTCATGGGCCTTCCTCCAGCACAAGCGAGCCCGAAACGCAACGATGGTGGACACCCCCGTCATCCTTGACGATCAGGGCACCGTCTGTGTCGAGGCCAACGAAGCGGCCGCGCACCGTCTTCGAATCCACGACTGAAACCAGACGATTGAGACCGGCCGATCGGCTGATCACCGCATCCCGAACAGCAGCAAAGTCGCGCTCCTCCCACGCCTCGACCCGACGCCGAAGGGCGGCAGCAAGGGCGTGGAGCCAGGTGTCCCGATCAAGCGTGATACCGCTGAGCTGCAGGACATTGCCGATTCGTTCGCCCTCGATTTCGGGATGGCTGACGAGGTTCATGCCGATCCCGACAATGGCGACGTCGACGGTCACACCCTTGACCGAGGATTCGACAAGAATGCCGCAGATCTTGTGCCCCTCGACCAGTACGTCGTTTGGCCACTTGCACATGGGTTTCGGCAGGGTCGGTACTACATGTTCAAGCGCTTCGGCAACCGCCAGCCCCGCCACGAGCGCGAGTTGCGCGACCGTCTCGGCCGAACGCTCGGATCTGACGATGAACGAGGTGTAGGAGTTCCCTGGCGGCGAAACGAACGATCGCCCGCGGCGCCCGCGTCCTGCACTTTGGGATCGGGCCCTCACGATCGTCCAAGCCAGCGCGCCATCGCGTGCAAGCCTCAGCGCTTCATCATTGGTGCTGGTGACCGTGTCGTGATCGACGAGCATGAAGCCCGTCGCACTGTCAGCGTTCACTGCGTCAGCGCAGCCTGAACGGTCTGGCCTCCACCGGCGACAAGCGCCTGCGACGCCGCATCAGCGCTGTCGAGCAATGGCCCTGTGTAGAGGAAGAAGAGCATTGTGACGGCGGCGGTCACGGCGATCACCGGCCAGACCTCACGACCGAGCGGCTTGTCGAACCCGTCGACCGGTTCGTCGAAGTACATGATCTTGACGATGCGGATGTAATAGAACGCACCGATCACGCTGGTCAGCACGCCGACGACCGCGAGCGTGTAGAGCCCCTCGTTGATCGCCGCCATGAAGACGTAGAACTTGCCGAAGAACCCGGCGAGCGGCGGAATGCCGGCCATTGAGAACATGAAGATGGAAAAGGCCAGGGCGAGCGACGGGTTGGTCCGCGACAAGCCGGCGAGATCGGCGATGTCCTCTACCATCGCGCCGTGTCGGCGCATGGTTAGGATGCAACCCCAGATCCCAAGGCTCATGACGAGGTAGATTGCGAGATAGATCGCGACGCCGTTGACGCCTTCGGCGGTGCCGGCCGCCAGACCGACCAGGGCGAAACCGACATGGCCGATGGAGCTGTAGGCCATCAGCCGCTTGATGTTGTGCTGGCCGATCGCACCGATCGAGCCGAGGAACATGGAGGCGACCGCCAGCAGGAAAACGATCTGCTGCCACTGCTCGAAGAGCCCGGCGAACGGCCCCATCATGACACGCAGCATGAGCGCCATGGCGGCGACCTTGGGCGCGACCGAGAAGAACGCCGTGACCGGCGTCGGCGCACCCTCGTAGACGTCGGGCGTCCACATGTGAAACGGCACGGCCGAGACCTTGAAGGCGAGGCCCGCGGCAATGAACACCACGCCGACAGTGGCACCGATGCTGGGATCGCCGCTTGCCAGCGTCTCCGCGAGAATTGCGAACGAGGTCGTTCCGGTGAAGCCGTAGACCATCGAGCAGCCGTAGAGCAGCATGCCGGAGGCGACGGCGCCGAGCACGAAGTACTTCAGCCCGGCCTCGCTCGAGCGCAGGTTGTCACGCTGGAATGCTGCGCAGACGTAGAGTGCCAGGCTCTGCATTTCGAGACCGACGTAGAGTGTCAGCAGGTCGTTCGCCGAGATCATGACGAACATGCCCAGCGTCGCGAGCACGACGAGAACCGGGTACTCGAAACGGTTCATGCCTTCGCGCCGGATGAACCCGATCGACATGATGAGCGCCAGCCCCGAGCCGATCAGGACCAAGGTCTTCATGAAATCGCCGAAGGCGTCGATAACGACCAGCCCGCCGAACGGCGTGCCGTGGTCGACCTGCACATGCAGCACGAACCCGCCGACGATCATCGTCACCACGGCGAGCCACAGCACCAGGCGCGTGTTGTCGCCCTTGGTAAAGACACCGACCATCAGAAGCGCCATGCCCGCAACCGCGAACCAGATCTCCGGCAGGACGGCGGTGATATCAGAGAGGAGCAGTTCGGTCATATCGCCCTCCTACTCCGCGGCCTGAGCCAGCTCCGTGGCCGTTTGTGTCTGCTCGACGAGGTTCTCGACCGAGACATGCATGACATCGAGGAACGGGTCGGGCCAGAAGCCCATAATCAGAACAGCGGCGGTCAGCGGCACAAAGTAGAGCAGCTCGCGCTTGTTGCAATCGGTGATGGCCTTGAGGTCCTCACGGACCAACTCTCCGAACACGACGCGGCGGTAGAGCCAGAGCATGTATGCGGCGCCGAGAATGATGCCCGTGGTGGCCAGCAGCGCGACCCAGGTGTTGGCCTGGAAGGTGCCGACGAGAACGAGAAACTCGCCGACGAACCCCGACGTGCCCGGCAAACCGACTGAGGCCAGCATAAACACCATGAAGATGAACGCGTAGCGTGGCATGCGGTTCACGAGCCCGCCGTAGCGCGCGATCTCACGGCTGTGGATGCGGTCGTAGACGACACCGACGCAGAGGAAAAGCGCGGCCGAGACGACACCATGCGAGAGCATCTGATAGATGCCGCCCTCGATGCCCTGCTGGTTCATCGAGAAGATGCCGAGCGTCACGAAACCCATATGCGCCACCGACGAATAGGCGATGAGCTTCTTCATGTCCTCCTGCATCAACGCCACGAGCGAGGTGTAGATGATGGCGATGATCGAGAGCGCGAAGACCAGCGGCGTGAAGAACTCCGAAGCCTCCGGCAGCATCGGCAGCGAGAGGCGCACGAAGCCGTAGCCGCCCATCTTCAGGAGCACACCAGCAAGAATCACAGAGCCGGCGGTCGGCGCCTCGACATGTGCGTCGGGCAGCCAGGTGTGAACGGGCCACATCGGCACCTTGACCGCGAACGAGGCGAACATCGCGAGCCACAGCCAGCGCTGCATGTCCTCGTCGAACCCGGCATTCATCAGGTCGGGAATGCTGGTGGTGCCGGCCTCGAAGTACATCGTCAGCATTGCGACTAGGAGCAGAACCGAGCCGACCAGCGTGTAGAGGAAGAACTTGAAGGCCGAATAAATCCGGCGCGGACCGCCCCAGACACCGATGATCAGGAACATCGGGATCAGCATGGCCTCGAAGAAGAGGTAGAAGAGCACGAAATCGAGCGCGCAGAAGACACCTATCATGAGCGCTTCCATCACCAGGAAGGCGATCATGTACTCCTTGACCCGGACGGTGACCGCTTCCCACGAACAGAGAATGCAGACCGGCGTCAGAAAGGCCGACAGCACGATCAGGAAGAGCGAGATACCGTCGATGCCGAGGTAGTACTGGATGCCATAGGCGGGGATCCACGGTGACTGCTCGACAAACTGGAACTCCGCCGTGGTGGGATCGAACATCGCCCAGATGGAGATCGCCACGACTAGCACAATCAGTGAGGTCCAGAGCGCGACATACTTTGCGTTGCGCGCGACAGTTTCCTCGTCGCCCTTGATCAGCATGACAAAGGCTGCGCCGATCAGCGGCAGCACAATGGCGAGCGACAGCAGCGGCCAATCCGACATCGCGGCGCTCCCCTAACCCCAGACCTTGAACAGCAACCAGCTTGCAACCACGACAAGGCCGATCAGCATGGCGAAGGCGTAATGGTAGACGTAGCCCGACTGCAGCACCTGGGCGCGACGAGCGATATCGAGCGTTGCGGCGGCGACACCATCGGGACCGAGCCCGTCGATGACCTCGCCGTCGCCGGTCTTCCAGAGATCGTAGCCGAGCCGCTTGGCCGGCCGCACGAGCATCCAGTCGAACAGCTCGTCGAAGTACCATTTGTTCAGCAGGAACTTGTAGACCGGCCGGAACTGGCTCGCGAGCAGGCCCGGAATGTGGGTCAGGAACATATAGCAGACGTAGGCCGTCGCGATGCCGGACAGCACGATGAGGAAGATCATCGCCTTGACCCAGAAGGGTGTCTCCTCGTGCGCCTTGTTTATTGCGTTGCGCATGTCGAGTTCGTCGTGGTGGCCATCGGCGTGCGTCACATCCGTCTCGCCATGCGCATCGCCGTGATTGTCTTCGGCCGCAGAGTGTGACTCGTCGGCCTCACTATGGGCCGCAAAAGCGTGCTCATCGGCGTACATCATGATCGACGGGCCGAAGAACTCGCCGCCGCCGTGGTAGACCATCTTGCCACCGAACAGACCGTAGCCGCCGATCACGGCGCCGACCGCCAGAACGGTGAGCGGCACCCACATGATCTTCGGCGCCTCATGCGCGTGATCGAAGGTCTCCTTGGTCATGCGCGGCTTGCCGTGGAAGGTCATGATGATCAGGCGCCACGAATAGAGCGCCGTCAGAAACGCCGCACCGCAGCCCAGCCAGAAGGCGTACTGGCCCGTGAAGGTATCGGTTACGTAGGCGCTCTCGATGATCAGATCCTTGGAGTAGTAACCCGCAAACAACGGGATACCCGCCAGCGCCAGGCTGCCGATCCACATGAAGGCGTAGGTGATCGGCAGCTTGCGCCACAGCCCGCCCATCCGGCGCATATCCTGCTCGTCGTGCATGGCGTGGATGACCGAGCCCGAGCACAGGAAGAGCAACGCCTTGAAGAACGCGTGGGTGAAGAGGTGGAAGAGCGCCACCGGATAGGCTCCGACACCGCAGGCGAAGAACATGTAGCCAAGCTGGCTGCAGGTCGAATAGGCAATCACGCGCTTGATGTCGTTCTGGGCGATGCCTACTGTCGCCGCGAAGATTGCCGTGGTCGCGCCGACGAAGGTCACCACCATCAGGGCATCAGGCGAATAAGCAAACATCGGCGACAGCCGAACGACCATGAAGACGCCGGCCGTAACCATCGTCGCGGCATGGATCAGCGCGGAGACCGGGGTCGGGCCTTCCATGGCATCTGGCAACCAAGTGTGAAGCGGCACCTGTGCCGACTTGCCCATCGCACCGATGAACAGCAACAGGCAGAGAACCGTGATGGCGTCGACATTCCAGGAGAGGAAGTGGATCTCTTCGCCAACCTTGTCCGGCACGGCATCGAACACGCTTTGGAACACAACCGTGTCGAATAGAACGAAGACGCCCATGATCCCAAGAGCGAACCCGAAATCGCCGACGCGGTTGACGAGAAAGGCCTTGATCGCGGCGGCATTGGCGCTGGAACGTCTGTACCAGAAGCCGATCAGCAGATAGCTGCAGACACCGACGCCTTCCCAGCCGAAGAACATCTGGAGGAAGTTGTCGGCCGTCACCAGCGTGAGCATGGCGAAGGTGAAGAGCGAGAGATAGGCAAAGAAGCGCGGCCGATGCGGGTCGTGCTCCATGTAGCCGATCGAATAGATGTGCACGATCGCCGAAACCGTGGTGACGACGATCAGCATCACCGCCGTCACCTGATCGACATAGATGGCCCAGTCCACCTCGAACGAGCCTACATCGATCCAAGTGAAGAGCTTCGGATGCAGCACCGTGCCGGCACTAACCACCTCGAGGAAGACAAGCCAGGCCGAGAACGCTGAAGCGATCAGCAGCACGCAGGTCACGATCGGTGCCACCTTGTCGCCGAGCTGACGGCCTAACAGACCGGCGGCGACCGCGCCGATCAGCGGAAGGAAGACGGTGGCGATAGCAAGGAATTCCACGGTCCTGTCAGCCCTTCATCATGTTGATATCCTCAACAGCGATCGAACCGCGGTTGCGGAAGTAGGCGACAAGGATGGCGAGGCCGATGGCGGCCTCGGCCGCGGCAACGGTCAGGACCAGCATGGCGAAGACCTGACCAACCATGTCGCCGAGTTCGACCGAAAAGGCGACGAGATTGATGTTGACCGCAAGCAGCATGAGTTCGACCGACATCAGGATGATGATGACGTTCTTCCGGTTCAGGAAGATGCCGAGAATGCCCAGCGTGAAAAGGATCGCTGCGACCGTCAGGTAGTGGGCGAGACCGGTCTCCACTCAGACACCCTCCCCCGACCTGACGTTGCGCACCTTCACGACATCCTCGGGCCGGCGCGCAATCTGGTGGCCGATACGCTGACGTTTGATGTCGCGGTGGCGCAGGGTCAACACGATCGCGCCGATCATGGCGATCAACAGGATGATGCCGGCACCTTGGAACAGGAAGGTGTATTTCGTATAGAGCACATCGCCCAACGCAGCCGTGTTGCTGCGTTCCGCGATCGGTGGAATTGGCGTCTGGCCTGCCGCGACCAACTCGGGCTCGAAGTGCCAGCCGCCGGCGACGACAAGAAGCTCCAGCAGCAGGATCAGTCCGATCAGCGCACCAATCGGCAGATACTGCAGGAAGCCCTGGCGCAGCTCCGTCAGGTTGATATCGAGCATCATGACGACGAATAGGAACAGTACCGCAACGGCGCCGACATAGACGACGACCAGGATCATCGCCAGGAACTCGGCCCCGATCAAAACGAAGAGCGCTGCGGCATTGAAGAATGCCAGAATCAGGTAGAGCACCGAATGCACCGGGTTGCGCGCCGAGATCACCATCACGGCCGATGCCAGCAACACGGCAGCAAACATGTAGAAGGCGAGCGTCTGGAGAATCATCGGTCGACTGTCCGTCCGCTTACCGGTAAGGCGCATCCACCGCGAGGCGTGCGGCGATTTCCTTTTCCCAGCGCTCGCCGTTCTCCAGAAGTTTCTCCTTGTCGTAGAACAACTCGGCGCGGGTCTCGGTTGCGAACTCGAAGTTCGGGCCCTCGACGATCGCGTCCACCGGACAGGCTTCCTCGCAAAAACCGCAGTAGATACACTTGGTCATGTCGATGTCGTAACGCGTCGTGCGGCGGCTGCCGTCCTCGCGTGGTTCGGCCTCAATCATGATGGCCTGGGCGGGGCAGATTGCCTCGCACAGCTTGCAAGCGATGCAGCGCTCCTCGCCGTTGGGATAACGACGCAGCGCATGTTCACCGCGGAAGCGTGGCGACAGCGGTCCCTTCTCGTAGGGATAGTTCACTGTGACGCGGCGCTTGAAGATGTAGCTGAAGGTCTTGCCCATGCCGGAAACGAGCTCGGCAAGCAGCAGCGTACGGGCGGTGCGGTCCAGGAACGCCATCAGTAGCTCTCTTTCCGGGTGCGGGCGGGGCTTACCATGCCTCTCTTCATCGCGGCAACCAGTCGAAGGCGACGAGCGCGCTGGCCACAACCACGACGGCGGCGAGCGACAGCGGAAGGAAGACCTTCCAGCCAAGCCGCATGAGCTGATCGTAGCGGTAGCGCGGGAATGTAGCGCGCACCCACAAGAAGATGAAGAGCACGAAGCAGGTCTTGACGACGAACCAGATCGGGCCCGGGATCCAAGTGAACGGCATGACATCGAACGGCGGCAGCCAGCCCCCGAGGAAGAGGGTCACGCCGAGTGCCGAAAGCATGATCATGTTCGCGTATTCGCCGAGGAAGAAGAGCGCGAACGTCATCGACGAGTATTCGACGTTGTAGCCCGAGACGAGCTCGGATTCGGCTTCGGGCAGGTCGAAGGGCGCGCGATTGGTCTCAGCCAGCGCCGAGATCAGGAAAATCACCGCCATTGGGAAGAGCGGCCCGACGTACCAGTTCCAGAACCCGGAACCGGCCTGCGCGCGGACGATATCAGCCAAGTTCAGCGAGCCGACGCAGACCAGCACGGCGACCAGGACGAAGCCGATCGAGACTTCGTAGGATACCATCTGCGCAGCCGAGCGCAGAGCGCCCAAGAAGGCGTACTTCGAGTTCGAGGCCCAGCCGGCCATGATGATGCCGTAGACGCCGAGCGACGATACGGCGAAGAGATAGAGAATGCCGACGTTGAGATCGGCCAGCACCCAAGTGCCGTGCTCAAACTCGCCGAACGGGATCACCGCCCAGCCGATCATGGCGAGAATGAAGGTGATCATCGGCGCGAGAATAAAGACGACCTTGTTCGCGCCGGTCGGAATGATGGTTTCCTTGAGGAACAGTTTCGCACCATCGGCGATCGGCTGCAGAAGGCCGAAGGGGCCCACGACGTTCGGCCCCATGCGCAGCTGCATGGCGGCCATCACCTTGCGCTCGGCATAGGTCAGATAGGCGACCGACAGCAGGACCGGAATCAGGATTGCCAGGATTGAGAGCACGATCAGGACCGCAGGCAGAACCCAGGTTTCGAGGAACATCACGGCCTCAGTCCCCCGTGGCCATGGCCGCGAGCGGCGAGACGAAGGCCTCGGTGCACTGCGCCATGGTCTCAGACGCACGACTGATTGCGCAGGTACGGTAGAAGTTCTCGACCGGCGAGACGAAGGCGGCATCGCCCATAGCGCCCTCGGCGCCGAAGGCCTGCCAGTCGGCGGGCACAATCTCGTCGATCGCACCGAGATGCGGCACCGTATCGGTCATGCGGTCGCGCAGCGCCACGAGCGTGTCGAACGGCAGAGGCGCCTCCATCACGCCCGACAACGCACGAAGGATACGCCAGTCCTCGCGCGCCTCACCGGGTGCGAAGACGGCGCGGACCGCACGCTGCGGCCGACCTTCCATGTTGACGTAGGTCGCGTCCTTTTCGGTGTAGGCCGCACCGGGCAGAATGACGTCAGCACAATGCGCGCCGGCATCGCCGTGATGGCCGATGTAGACGACAAAGGCGTTGCCGAGCTTCGACGTATCGATCTCATCGGCACCCAGCAGGAACACCGTGTTGATCTCGCCGGCTGCCGCAGCATCAAGGATGCCGGCCGTGTCCTTGCCACCGGCTTGCGGCACGAAACCGAGATCGAGACCACCAACACGCGACGCCGCCGTGTGCAGGACCGAAAAGCCGTTCCAGCCGTCCTCAACCGCGCCACAGCCTTCGGCCAGTTTTCGCGCGGTACCCAGAACGGCAGCGCCGTCCTCACGCGCCAGCACGCCGGCGCCAACGATGATCAGCGGACGTTCGGCCGCTTTCAGTGTCGCGGCGAAGTCGCCCTCGCCAGCCGCCAGCCGCTTGAGGCTCTCGGGGCCCGCACCGAGATGGCTGACCGGGAAGGTGAGATTGAGCCACGGGCCAATATTGGCGGCCGGGAAGCCGCCCATCAGCCAGCGCTTGCGCAGACGGGCGTTGACGAGCGCGGCTTCATGGCGCGGGTTGCAGCCGATCAGGAGGCAGGCGTCGGCCGCTTCGATCCCGGCGATCGTCGCGTTGAAGAGGTAGGAGGCGCGCACCGCGGGATTGATCATCATGCCGTCCTGGCGGCAATCCATGTGCGGCGAACCGAGACCGGCGAGCAGCGACTTCATTGCGAACAATGTCTCGCAGTCAACCTGGTCGCCGGCAATCGCGGCGATCCTGCCACCGTCGCCACCCGAGAGGTGCCGGGACACCGCATCAAGTGCCGCCTGCCAGTCGGCCGCCTCCAGTTTGCCGTCCGCTTTCACATAGGGTCGATCGAGGCGACGACGCGTGAGGCCGTCGATCGCAAAGCGCGTCTTGTCGGAGATCCATTCCTCATTGACGTCCTCATGCAATCGGGGCAGCACGCGCAGGACCTCGCGGCCGCGCGCATCGACCCGGATATTGGACCCGACGGCATCCATGACATCAATCGACTCGGTCTTGCGCAGCTCCCACGGGCGCGCAACGAAGGCATAGGGCTTTGATGTCAGCGCACCGACCGGGCAGAGGTCGATGATGTTGCCTGACATCTCGCTGGCGATACCGTTCTCGATGTAGGTCGTGATCTCGGTGTCTTCGCCGCGTCCGGTCGCGCCCAGCACCGGCGCACCGGCCACCTCTTCCATGAAACGAACGCAGCGCGTGCAGTGGATGCAGCGGGTCATGTAGGTCTTGACCAGTGGGCCGAAATCCTTTTCCTGTACCGAACGCTTCATCTCCTCGAAACGGCTTATGCCCTTACCGTAGCCCATGGCTTGGTCCTGCAGATCGCACTCGCCGCCCTGATCGCAGATCGGGCAATCGAGCGGGTGGTTGATCAGAAGAAACTCCATCGTGCCCTTCTGCGCCTTGCTGGCGACGGAACCGCGAGTGCGCACCACCATGCCGTCCATCAACGGCTGGGCACAGGACGCCACCGGCTTGGGCGTACGCTCGACCTCGACCAGGCACATGCGGCAGTTACCGGCGATCGACAGGCGGTCGTGGAAGCAGAAGCGCGGCACCTCGGCACCGGCAATTTCACAGGCCTGCAGCAGCGTCAGCCGCTTGTCGACTTCCAGCTCGCCGCCGTCGATGGTGACCTTGACTGTGTCACTCATAGCCCCTTCCCTACTCCGCTGCCATCGCCGAAGCGCCGTGGTATTCCTCAATGCGGCGCTCGAGCTCCGGACGGAAGTGACGGATCAGTCCTTGGATGGGCCAAGCCGCGGCATCGCCCAACGCGCAGATGGTGTGGCCCTCGACCTGGGTCGTGACCTCCTGGAGCATGTCGATCTCCTCAATGCTCGCCTTGCCCTCGATCATCCGACCCAGCACGCGCATCATCCAACCGGTGCCTTCACGGCACGGTGTGCACTGGCCGCAGCTTTCGTGCTTGTAGAACTTCGAAAGCCGCCAGATCGCGCGAACGATATCGGTCGACTTGTCCATCACGATGACAGCGGCTGTGCCGAGACCCGACTTGACCTCGCGCAGGCTGTCGAAATCCATGGGGATCTCGTCGCAGATCGGCTTCGGAATGCAGGCAACCGACGAGCCGCCGGGAATGACGGCGAGCAGGTTATCCCAGCCGCCACGGACGCCGCCAGCGTGCTTCTCGATGAGCTCGCGCAGCGGAATGCCCATCTCCTCTTCCACGTTGCACGGCTCGTTCACGTGGCCGGAGATGCAGAAGAGCTTGGTGCCGGTGTTCCTGGGCTTGCCGAGACCGGCGAACCAATCACCGCCACGACGCAGAATGGTCGGTGAGACCGCGACCGTCTCGACATTGGTGACGGTGGTCGGACAAGCGTAGAGACCGGACTGGGCCGGGAACGGCGGCTTCAGGCGCGGCTGGCCCTTCTTACCCTCGAGGCTCTCGAGCAGGGCCATCTCCTCGCCGCAGATATAGGCGCCGGCGCCGCGGTGCAGGTAGACGTCGAAGTCGAAGCCGGAGCCGCAAGCGTTCTTGCCGATCAGACCGGCGTCGTAGGACTCGTCGATCGCCCGCTGCAGCGCCACGGACTCGTTATAAAACTCGCCACGGATATAGATATAGGCCGCTGTCGCACGCATGGCGTGACCGGCCAACACACAACCTTCGATGAGCTTGTGCGGGTCATGCCGTATGATGTCGCGATCCTTGCAGGTGCCGGGTTCGCTTTCGTCGGCATTGACAACAAGATACGCCGGCTGGCCCTCGGGTCGCTCCTTGGGCATGAAGGACCATTTCAGACCCGACGGGAAACCCGCACCGCCGCGACCACGCAGCTCGGACTTCTTGATCTCATCGACGATCCAGTCCGGTCCCTTGGCAATGATGTCCTTGGTTCCGTCCCAGTCGCCACGCCTCTTGGCTGCATCGAAGTCGGGGCTCTCGAAGCCGTAGAGATTCGTGAAGACGCGATCCTTGTCCTGCAACATCGGTCAGTCTCCACCCTGCATGGTTATTGCACCCGAGATCGGTTCCGACGAGTGGCGGCCGTTCTGCGGGCCGATCTTGGGTTTCTCGCCCTTCGCCAGCGCCTCGAGGATCGCAATCATCTTCTCGGCGTCGAGATCCTCGTAGAAGTCATCGTTGATCTGCGCCATCGGTGCGTTCACGCAGGCGCCGAGGCACTCGACCTCCTTCAGCGTGAACTTGCCGTCAACCGTGGTCTCCTCGAAGTCGATACCGAGGTGGCTGCGGCAGGCTTCAACGATCGCATCGCTGTCGCGCAACATGCAGGGCGTGGTAGTGCAGAGTTGCACTAGGTAGTCGCCGACCGGCTCGAGATTGTACATCGTGTAGAAGGTCGCGATCTCGTAGACCCGAATCGCAGGGATCTTGAGGAGGTCGGCGATGCCGTCCATCGCCGCGATCGAGACCCACTTCTCCTGACGCTGCGCTAGATCGAGCAACGGCATGACCGCGCTCTGCTGACGACCTGCCGGATACTTGGCAATCATGGCATCGGCCTTGGTGCGGTTCTCATCGGAGAACGCGAAGTTCTCAGGCTGACGATCGGTCGCACAGGGCCTTCCGCGTGCGAGACTCATCGGTCGATCTCCCCGAACACGATATCCATGCTGCCCACGATCGCCGCTGCGTCGGCCAGCATGTGGCCCTTGCACAGGAAGTCGGTCGACGCGAGATGAAGGAACCCGGGCGCCCGGATGCGGCAGCGATAGGGCTTGTTGGTGCCGTCCGAGACGATGAACACACCGAACTCACCCTTGGGCGCTTCGACGGCGGCGTAGGCTTCACCCTCGGGGACGTGATAGCCCTCCGTATAGAGCTTGAAGTGGTGAATCAGCGCTTCCATCGACGTCTTCATGTCCGCACGCGACGGCGGCGCGACCTTGGGGTCGGTCGTCTTGACCGGGCCCGAGGGCATGTTGGCGATGCACTGTTTGATAATCTTGATGGATTCGCGCATCTCGGCGAGCCGGCACATGTAGCGCTCGAAACAGTCGCCCGTGGTGCCGGTAGGAATGTCGAAGTCCATCTTGGCGTAGGCATCGTAGGGCTGCGCCTTGCGCAGGTCCCACGGCAGTCCGGCCGAACGCAGCATCGGACCGCTGAAGCCCCAGTCAATCGCATCGTCGAGCGTGACCATGCCGATGTCGACGGTGCGCTGCTTGAAGATACGGTTCTCGTTGAGCAGGTACTCGATGTCACCGACCAGCTTGGGCAGCGTGTCGACATAATCGTCAATCGCCTTCTCCATGCCGGCCGGCAGATCCTGCGCCACGCCGCCGGGGCGGAAGTAGGCCGCATGCATGCGCGCGCCCGAGACGCCCTCATAGAACTCCATCAGCTTCTCGCGCTCCTCGAACGCCCAGAGCGCGGGCGTAACCGCACCGACGTCGAGCGCGAAGGTCGTGACGTTGAGAAGATGATTGAGAATGCGGGTAATCTCGGAGAACAGCACCCGGACGTACTGGCCACGCGACGGGACCTCGATCCCCAGGAGCTTCTCGACTGCGAGCGCATAGCTGTGCTCGAGACACATGGGCGAGACGTAATCGAGCCGGTCGAAGTACGGTACCGCCTGCAGGTATGTCTTGTATTCGATCAGCTTCTCGGTGCCGCGGTGCAGCAGGCCGATGTGCGGATCGGCGCGTTCCACGACCTCGCCGTCCATCTCCAGAACGAGACGCAGCACGCCGTGCGCTGCAGGATGCTGCGGGCCGAAGTTGATGGTCGTGGTCTTGATGTCGACTTCAGCCATCGTTCCTGGCCTCCGTCGCCTCGTCCGACGCCTTTTCGTCTCCAGGAAGAACGCCAAAAGATCCTTCCCATGGCGATAGATAGTCAAAACTCCTAAACGCTTGCGTGAGCTTGACGGGCTCGTAGATCACACGCTTCTCGTCCTCGTCGTAGCGCATCTCGACATGACCCGTGAGCGGGAAGTCCTTGCGCTGGGGATGCCCCTCGAAACCGTAGTCGGTCAGGATGCGGCGCAGGTCGGGATGGTCGGCAAAATAGATGCCGTACATGTCCCAGATCTCACGCTCGAGCCAGAACGCCGCGCTGTAGATCGCGAAGCAGGACGGCAGCGGCTCCTCCTCGCCAATGACGACCTTGACGCGGATCCGCAGGTTGTTGCGTAGACTGAGCAGGTTGTAAATCACGTCGAAGCGCTTCTTGCGCTCGGGGTAGTCCACCGCCGTGACGTCGATCAGCTGCTTGAACAGGCAATCGCTGTCGTCACGCAGCCAGGTCAGAAGGTCCAGCAGGCCGTCGCTCGAGGCATGGAGAGTCGCCTGGTCGCGGTCGAACACCATCTCGCCCGCGCAGTCGGGAAAGCGCGCCTGCGCAATTCCACCGATTTCTTGGAGAGCTTCGGTCATGACGTTTTTCTCCCGACCGGCGCTACCGCTTGATGCTTCCGGTGCGGCCGATCTTCTTCTGCAGTTGCAGAATGCCGTAAACTAGGGCTTCGGCCGTCGGCGGACAGCCCGGAATGTAGATGTCGACCGGGACGATTCGGTCGCAGCCGCGCACCACAGAATAAGAATAGTGATAGTAGCCGCCGCCATTGGCGCACGAGCCCATAGAAATAACCCAGCGCGGCTCGGCCATCTGGTCGTAGAGCTTGCGCAGGGCCGGAGCCATCTTGTTGCACAGCGTGCCGGCCACAATCATGACGTCGGACTGGCGCGGGCTGGCGCGCGGAATGACACCGAAGCGATCGAGATCGTAGCGGCTCATGTAGGCGTGGATCATCTCGACGCCGCAACACGCCAAGCCGAAGGTCATCGGCCACAGGCTGCCGGTGCGCGCCCAGTTGACCAGCTTGTCGACATTGGAGAGAACAAAACCCTTGTCCTCAATCTCCTGTCCTACACGCGCGATCAGCGCATCCTGATCGGCTCCAGGCGGGATGTCTTTCAGCAGGGGGTCTACTCCCATTCGAGCGCTCCCTTACGCCACTCATAGATGAAGCCGATGGTCAGGACACCCAAGAAGACGACCATGGACCAGAAGCCAAACAGTCCGATCTCCGAAAGCGACACCGCCCACGGGAAGAGGAAGGCAACCTCGAGATCGAAAATGATGAAGAGAATCGAGACCAGATAGAAGCGCACGTCGAACCGGCCTCGGGCGTCTTCGAAGGCATCGAAACCGCATTCGTAAGCCGAGAGCTTCTCGGGATCGGGCCGCTGCGGTCCGATCAGCCACGACGCACCGATCATGACGCAAGCCATGACGGTGGCGAGCCCCAGGAAGATCAAAACAGACAGGTACTCCAGCAGCAATTCGTTCATGCTCGGCCCCTTGAGCGCCCCTTATATGGCCCATACACGCCGCTGTGAAGCGCGATCTCGGCCACTTGTCAGCGGCTTACGCAAATGCGCGATGTCCAGTTGCGACGTGCTCGCAACTGGACAAACAAAGATCGAATCTGTTGGAAAATGGCGGGAGTGACGGGACTCGAACCCGCGACCTCTGGCGTGACAGGCCAGCACTCTAACCAACTGAGCTACACCCCCAACAGGGCGCCTCGTCTAGGGCACCGAGCCCGATGCTGTCAAGCGGATTGGCGTGGGAATGTCAGGTGTTAGCGGCGGGGTCGGAGAGGAACTGTTTCTTCGCGCGGTCCCTGCCCGATCCAGATTTGAAGTCACGTCCGAGGGCGAAAGCTCTCTCGCGGGATTCGACCACGACATATGGAGCGAGGGTGCATGGCAAGCAGCAGGCGGTCGACGGCCCCTCTTCATTCTCGTGCCGCACCATACGCTGCCGAAGGTCATCTGTTGCACCGACGTAGATCTGGTCGTTGTTGAGACGCAAGAAGTAGACGTACCACATCGCACTGCTTGACTTCCCTTGCCCATGATCCCCTCGTTCGGCGATCTGACGCTGACAAACGACTTTGATCAACTTTGAACATATGACCTCACCAGCTTCCCTACTACGCTCCAAGGGATCTTCGGTAGGTGCTTCCACGCCCTGAATGCCTTCGAGCGACAATCCGCTGTGCAGCTTGCCACCCGAGGCCGAAGGCGGTGGGCGGTGACGGGATCGAACCGCCGACCTACTGGGTGTAAACCAGTCGCTCTGCCAGCTGAGCTAACCGCCCTATGGTGTGAGCCGGAACCGCGCTGTCCCTGAAACGAAAACCGCCGACAGTCGCTTTGACTGCCGGCGGTTCCGAATTCGGCGTGTACCGGCGTTAGTTCACCGAGTCCTTTAGCGCCTTGCCAGCCTTGAACTTGGGCTGCTTCGAAGCCGGGATGTTGATGGTCTCCCCGGTACGAGGATTGCGGCCCTGACTCGCAGCGCGGTGCGCAACCGAGAACGTGCCAAAGCCGACGATACGCACTTCCGTGCCCTTTGCAAGGGAACCTGAAATGGAGTCGAAAACGGCGTCGACGGCACGAGCAGCCTCTGACTTGCTGAGGTCAGCAGAATCAGCAACAATGGCAACGATATCATTCTTGTTCACAGTAAATCCCCCTCCTGCGATCAGTGGTTGGTGATTGAAGTTCACTTGGACGGATATCCCCAGAACCCGCGGATTTTACTGGCACGGTCACAAGCACGTCAACGTGAAGACCGCTGAAAATCGCAGAATTCTGCGGTCATGTGGATGTTTGCAACGTCACGCACACACATTCATGCACTAGCGCTGCCATCCACTCGCCCGGATCAGTGCGTGACAACTTCAGCGTCCTTGCCGTCGTTGGGCACCTTGTCGAGTTCGGCGGCCTCCTCATCCGACCACTCGATCGGCTCGGGGTCTTCGGTCAGGGCGATCTTGATCACCTCGTCGACCGACGACACCGGAATGATGTCGAGGCCTCGCTTCACATTGTCGGGAATGTCGGGGAGATCCTTCTCGTTGTCCTTCGGGATCATGACCGTCTTGATGCCGTCGCGGTGGGCAGCAAGCAGCTTCTCCTTCAGGCCACCGATCGGAAGTACGCGTCCGCGCAGGGTGATCTCGCCGGTCATCGCGACCGAACACTTCACCGGGATACCGGTCAGCGACGAAAGCATCGAGGTGAACATCGCGATACCGGCCGACGGGCCGTCCTTGGGCGTGGCACCTTCAGGAACGTGAACGTGCATGTCGCGGCGATCGAAGATCGTCGGCTTCAGGCCTAGTTCGGGCGCACGGGCACGCAGGTAGCTCTTGGCCGCCTGGATCGACTCCTGCATAACGTCGCCGAGCTTACCGGTGATCGTCATCTTTCCCTTGCCCGGCAAGACAACCGCCTCGATCGAGAGGAGCTCACCGCCGACCTCGGTGTAGGCGAGACCCGTGGTCACACCGACCATGTCGTCATGCTCGGCCTCGCCATAACGGAAGCGGCGGACACCTGCGTATTTGTCGAGGTTGCGCGAGGTGACACGGACCTTCTCGGTCTCGCCCGCAACGATCTCCTTCACGGCCTTGCGCTGCAGGTTTGCGATCTCGCGTTCGAGGTTGCGCACGCCCGCCTCACGGGTGTGGTAGCGGATGAGGTCACGCAAGCCGCCCTCGGAAATGCTCCACTCGTCGTCCTTCAGGCCATGGGCCTCGAACTGCTTGGGGATCAGATGATCCTGGGCAATCCGAACCTTCTCATCCTCGGTGTAGCCGGAGATCCTGATCAGCTCCATGCGGTCGAGCAGAGGCTGCGGGATCTGGATCTTGTTCGCCGTCGTGACGAACATGACGTCCGAAAGATCGTAATCGACCTCAAGATAATGGTCGTTGAAGGCGCTGTTCTGTTCGGGGTCGAGCACCTCCAGCAGGGCCGAGCTGGGATCGCCGCGCCAGTCCTGGCCCAGCTTGTCGATCTCGTCGAGCAGGAAGAGCGGGTTCGACGACTTCGCCTTCTTCATACCCTGGATGATCTTGCCCGGCATCGAGCCGATGTAGGTGCGTCGATGTCCGCGGATCTCGGATTCGTCCCGCACGCCGCCCAGCGACATGCGCACGAAGTTGCGGCCCGTTGCCTTGGCGACCGACTTGCCGAGTGATGTCTTGCCGACGCCCGGAGGGCCGACCAGACACAGGATCGGGCCCTTCAGCTTCTTGCTGCGCGCTTGCACCGCGAGGTACTCGACGATGCGCTCCTTGACCTTCTCAAGGCCGAAGTGGTCGGCATTGAGAAGATCCTGGGCGTGGCTGATGTCGCGCTTGAGCTTGGTGCGCTTCTTCCACGGCACACCGAGCATCCAGTCGAGGTAGTTGCGTACGACCGTCGATTCGGCCGACATCGGACTCATCGTCCGAAGCTTCTTGACCTCGGCAAGCGCCTTTTCGGTCGCCTCCTTGGTCAGCTTCGTCTTCTTGATCTTTTCTTCGTACTCGCCAGACTCGTCGCGGCCGTCCTCGCCCTCGCCGAGCTCCTTCTGAATGGCCTTCATCTGCTCGTTCAGATAGTACTCGCGCTGGGTCTTCTCCATTTGACGCTTGACGCGACCGCGGATGCGCTTCTCGACCTGCATCACGCCGATCTCGCCCTCGATCAGGCCGTAGACCCGCTCCAGCCGTTCCAGGACGGAATTGACCTCGAGCAGCGCCTGCTTGTCGGCCACCTTGATCGTCAGGTGCGACGCCACGGTGTCGACGAGCTTGCCGTAGTTCTCGATCTGATTGAGCGAGACCAGCACCTCGGGCGGAATCTTCTTGTTGAGCTTCACATACTCTTCGAACTGGCTGACCACGGCGCGAGCCAAGGCCTGCAGTTCGCGTTCGTCTTCGGCCTTGTCGTCGAGCATCTCGGCGTAGACTTGGACGAAGTCCTCGTTCGGATGGAAATCGGCAATCCGGGCTCGCTGTCCGCCCTCGACCAGCACTTTCACCGTGCCGTCCGGCAGCTTCAACAGCTGCAGCACCGTCGAAACGGTGCCGATCTCATGAATGTCCTCAGGACCGGGATCGTCTTGGGAACCGTCCTTCTGGGCAACGAGCAGAAGCTGCTTGTCGTCCTTCATGATGTCTTCCAACGCCTTGACCGATTTCTCGCGCCCGACGAAGAGCGGGACGATCATATGCGGGAAAACAACGATATCGCGCAGCGGGAGCACTGCATAAAGGACACCTCGGGCCAAACTCACGGCATTCGCCTCCAGTTTTAGACTTGAAACGGCCACAAAATATGTTGCGACACTTCTAAGGACCGATATATCCAGTCGATTTGGCGTTCGAAACAGCGACATCAAGGGTTGACACGCCATTCAGACGAACTTTAAGAGGCCGAATGGTGTTCAAGCCCCAATTCGGAAGAAATTCACACCACGATCAGGACGCAGGGGCGATTTCCTCGTCACGATCGGAGTAGATCATCAGCGGCTGGCTGCCGTGCTCGACGACCTCGCGGTTCACGACGACTTCCTCGACGCCTTCCAGGGTCGGGAGGTCGAACATGGTGTCGAGCAGAATCGTTTCCAGGATCGACCGCAGGCCACGGGCGCCGGTCTTGCGCGCAATGGCCTTTCGCGCGACCGCGCGCAGGGCGTCTTCGGTGAAGGCGAGCTTGATGCCCTCCATCTCGAAGAGCTTCTGATACTGCTTGACCAGCGCGTTCTTCGGTTCCGCCAGGATCTCGATCAGCGCGTCCTCGTCGAGATCGTCCAGCGTTGCGATCACAGGCAGTCGGCCAACGAACTCGGGGATCAGGCCGAACTTCAGCAAATCCTCCGGCTCGACCTCACGCAGCACGTCGCCGGTCTTACGCTCCTCCGGAGAGCGCACGTCGGCACCGAAGCCGATCGACGTCGGCTGGCCGCGATCGGAGATGATCTTCTCAAGGCCTGCGAACGCACCGCCGCAGACAAACAGGATGTTGGTCGTGTCGACCTGCAGGAACTCCTGCTGGGGGTGCTTGCGCCCGCCCTGCGGCGGCACCGACGCGACGGTGCCTTCCATGATCTTGAGCAGCGCCTGCTGCACCCCCTCGCCCGACACGTCGCGGGTGATCGAGGGGTTGTCGGACTTGCGCGCGATCTTGTCGACCTCGTCGATGAAGACGATGCCACGCTGCGCACGCTCGACATTGTAGTCGGCCGCCTGGACCAGCTTCAGGATGATGTTCTCGACATCTTCACCGACGTAGCCGGCCTCGGTCAGCGTCGTGGCGTCCGCCATGGTGAACGGAACATCCAGAATGCGCGCCAGCGTCTGGGCCAGCAGCGTCTTGCCGCAGCCGGTTGGGCCGATCAGCAGGATGTTCGACTTGGCGAGTTCGACCGCATCACCGCGACCGCCATTGTTCAGGCGCTTGTAGTGGTTGTGAACGGCAACCGAGAGGATGCGCTTGGCATGATCTTGGCCGATCACATAGTCCATCAGGACCTGGTTGATCTCCCGCGGCGTCGGCACGCCATCGCGCGACTTGACGAGCGAGCTCTTACTCTCCTCGCGGATGATGTCCATGCACAGCTCGACGCATTCGTCGCAGATAAACACGGTCGGTCCCGCGATCAGCTTGCGCACCTCGTGCTGGCTCTTGCCGCAGAAGGAACAGTAGAGAGTGTTCTTGGAGTTGCCGCTCTTACTCATTCGGCAGGTTCCTCATGAGGGCCTGTCACAACAATATGTTAGTCAGACTAATCCAGACAACACAACCTGTGCTGTCCTGTGACGATTCATACGTTTCATGCTGTGTGGAAAACGCAACGCCTGTTATCACGAATCCTCGCCCGCGAGCTCGACCTCGGCACGGGAGGTGACAACCTCGTCGATAAGACCGAACTCCTTGGCTTGATCTGGCGTCATGAACGTGTCGCGTTCCATGCTCTCCTCGACAACCTTGAGCGGCTGCCCGGTATGCTGCGCAAAGATCTGGTTGAGACGTTCGCGGACAAAAAGGATCTCGCGGGCATGAATCTCGATGTCGGAGGCTTGGCCGCGCGCGCCGCCGGAAGGCTGATGGATCATGATCCGTGACTGGGGCAGCGCGAAGCGGTGTCCCCTGGAACCGGCGCACAGCAGAAGCGCACCCATCGACGCGGCCTGACCGATGCAGAGCGTCTGCACGTTGGGGCGAATGTATTGCATCGTGTCGTACATCGCGAGCCCCGCCGTTACCGCCCCGCCGGGCGAGTTGACGTAAAGCGCGATATCCTTGGTCGGATTGTCAGCCTCAAGAAACAGGAGCTGGGCGCAGATCAGGCTCGCCACATGATCGTTCACACCACCTGTGAGGAAGATGATCCGCTCCTTCAGAAGCATGGAGTAGATATCATAGGCGCGCTCGCCGCGCGCCGTCTGCTCCACGACCATGGGAACCAGGGTGTTGGCGTAAATCTCGTACGGGTCGCTCATGGGCGGGTCCTGTGCCTTCTTCTATGGAGCGCTGGGCCGATCAGCCCTCGCTCTCGTCATTCTTCTTCTTCACAGCCTTCTTGGCTGTTGCCTTCTTCGCTGGTTGCTTCTCTTTCTTGTCTTCGGCTTCGGCCATCTCACCGTCCTCGCCATCGCCAGCGAACTCGGCATTCTCGATCTCGAAGAACTCCGACGGCGTGACGGTGCGCTCAGTCAGCGTCACCTGAGTCAAGATTTTGTCGACCACGCGATCTTCAAGGATGGGCGCTGTCAACTCCTGCATCGCCTGGGGATTCTCCTGATAGTACTGGATGACCCTGGCTTCCTGACCGGGGAACTGGCGGGCACGCTCGATCACTGCCTGCTGCATGTCTTCGGGCGTGACCTGGATGTCGTTGGCGCGACCGATCTCGCTCAGCAGAAGACCGAGGCGGACTCGGCGTTCGGCGATGCGCCGATACTCCGTGCGCATCGCTTCGCGCTTCTCGTCACTGACCGGCTCGCTGTCGCCTTCATCGCCGGACTCGCCGGCGCTGTTGGCCTGTTGCTCGAGCTCACGTTCGACCTGGGTCCAGATCGTATCGAACTCGGTGTCGACCAGGCTCGGCGGCACATCGAACGAATAGGCGTCCGAGAGCTTGTCGAGCAGGCCGCGCTTCACACGCTTCCGGCTGACCTGCTTGTACTCCATGGCCAGACGCTCACGCATCTGGTCGCGCAGGCCGTCGAGGTTCTCGGCACCCTGCCCCTTGGCGAACTCATCATCGAGTTCCGGCGTTTCAGCCGTACGCACTTCCTTGACCGTGATGTCGAAGGCCGCGGTCTTGCCGGCCAGGTGCTCGGCATCGTAGTCGTCGGGGAACGGAACATCGACGGTGTAGCTGTCGCCGGTTCTCTTGCCCTCCAGGCTCGCCTCGAACTCGGGCAGGAGTTGGCCGGTGCCGATCTCGGCGACATGGTCCTCGGCGGTGCCACCGGAGAACTCCTCGCCGTCGATACGGCCGACAAAGTCGATCCGCACGGTGTTGCCCTGTTCGACGACATGGCCTTCGTCGGCCTCCCTGAACGACTTGCTGCGCTCACGCAGGCGTTCGAGCGCCTCGTCGACCTCGTTGTCGGTCACCTTGATGACCGTGTTCTCAAGCTCGAAGGCCGAGAAATCGCCCGTGTCAATCTCGGGCAGCACCTCGACGGCCATGAGGTATTCGAGGTCTGCGCCCTCGTCGAACGACATGTCCTCGATGCTGGGCTGCACAGCCGGCCTGACACCTTGCTGGGTTATGACCTCACCGGAGCTGTCCTGCAGTGTCTGCTGGACGACCTCACTGATCACCGCCTGGCCAAACTGGCGCTTGAGCAGGTCGACGGGCACCTTGCCCGGACGAAAACCCTTGAGCTGCACCGTTCGCTGCAGCTCGTTCAGCCGTGCGTCGATAAGGCTGGTCATGTCTTCGGCTGCGATAACAACCTTGTATTCGCGTTTCAGGCCGTCAGAAGCGGTCTCGGTAACCTGCATGGAAGTGCCGTGTGTCTGGGGTTGGTCGGAACCTGGGCTCAATACCCGGCCGGCGATGGATACATAGGGAACATGGTGCGGGCGGAGGGACTTGAACCCCCACGACGTTAGTCACCAGAACCTAAATCTGGCGTGTCTACCAATTCCACCACGCCCGCGCCGCTCGGGCCGAGACCAAGCCTGCAGTCTGGGGCGGTCCATATAGTCTCGATTGCAGCCCCTCGCAACCGCGAGCGTCATGCTTCGTCGCGTCGCGCAAGCCGCGCCAGCGAACGAACATCGGCCGATGCGGGAATCTTGCCCTTCGTGACGAAGGCCTCGTGGTTCTGGGCGATGTCATTGAGCCGGTAGAGATAGTTGACCATTAGGCCGGCCGATTCCGCGAGCCCCTTGGCGGAGAGATCACCCATCCAGTTGATCCGCTCGACCCGGGCACCGTTCGAGAGATGGAACCGGGCCACGGCATCGACCGGGCGATCGCCGCGCTTCTCATCAATGAGGTAACGTGCGCCAAGCACCATGATCTGCTGGCGCCAGGCACGCAGGGCTTCCCGGTCTTCGGATTCGACCGCCTTCGCAAGTGCTTCTGGCGCGATGCCCGACTCCAGACCGGCTGGCGCAAAGCCAAGCTGGCGCGCTTCGGCAAGATGGCCCTCGAGCCAGCGTCGGAACCCAGGCATGGGCGAGAGCGTCGCGAATGTCTTGAGGTTCGGCAGCTCGCGACGCAGCTCGTCGACGACACGTTTGATGAGGAAATCGCCCAGGCTGACCCCCGCAAGTCCGCGCTGCGTGTTGGAGATCGAGTAGAAAATCGCCGCTTCGGCTTCAGTCGGCGCGGTCAGGGGCGCATCGGGGTCGAGCAGACGCTGGACACTGCCCGCCATGTTATCGACCAGCGCGACCTCGACGAAGATGAGCGGCTCATCCGGGATATTCGGATGGAAAAAGGCAAAGAGACGGCGATCACTCTCCAACCGGTTCTTGAGGTCGTTCCAGTTCTGGATGCGGTGAACGGCCTCGTACGCAATCAACTTCTCCAGAAGCGACGCCGGCGAATCCCAGTTCAGACTGCGGAGTTGCAGAAAGCCGACGTCGAACCAGCCCGACAGGAGGCGCCGGAGATCGTCGGCGACCCGGAGCAGAATAGGTTCCTCTCGACGATGTGCCAGCGCGTCGGCCCGTATGTCGACGAGGAACTTCAAGCCGTTGGGAAGACCGTTGAACTGGGTGAAGAGCCGCATCCGCGACGGCTCGGTCGCATCGCGCAGCGAGGTCGCAAGGGCGCGCTGTGTGCCAGTGTCCTCAGCCTGCAGCAGGGCCGAGGCCTCACGCTCGACCTCGTCGAGATCGACGTCGAACTCTTCTGCGAGCATGACCAGAAAACGGCGCTGACCGTCACGATCAAGCGCCAGATAGTGTTGGCCGATCCCAGCCGCCCGACCGCGTGCCAGCGCTTCGCCCCCCTTTCCCTTGATGCAGGCCTGAATGCGTTCACGAAGACGCTCCCGGGCCTCATCGGGAAGACCGGGCCTGACGGATCCGGACACGCGAACCAGCGCGGCTTCGGCGATGTCCTGCCAGGCGGTGGAGAGCTGGGTCAGCGCCCGATCCCAGAACCCATCGTTACCGCCGGTCATGTATCCTCCGAAAGCAGACCACGCAGAACGGCGGGCACGGCCTCCGGCAAATCTTCCGCGATGAGGCCGACACCGCAATGACGTCCGGTCTCGCCGTGAAGCCAGACGGCCATGGCTGCCGCATCGAACGGTGACCGGCCCTGCGCCAGCAGACCGCCGGCAAAGCCTGCCAACACATCCCCTGATCCGGCCGTCGCGAGATCGGCTGGCGCGTTGTCGTTGATCATCGCAGTTCCGTCGGGCGCAACAATGACGGTGTCGGGCCCCTTGAGCAAGACGGTCGCACCACAACGCTCCGCAGCCGAACGGACATCGTCGAGACGATTACCGGTCCACGCGAACAGCCGCTTGAATTCGCCCTCGTGGGGCGTCAGGAGACAGAACGCATGGAGCCGGGCAAACAGCTCGTCCGGACGGTCGGCGAACACCGTCAACGCATCGGCATCCAGCACCAGCGGCAGACCGCTCTCAAGGCCGGTGAGCACGAACTCACGGGTGCGATCGTGGACTCCCTGCCCCGGTCCGAGCACAAGCGCCGCGGCGCGCCGTTCCCTGATCAATTGCGTGAACGCGTCGGTATCGGCTGCCGGCGCCGTCATGACAGCTGCCTGTTGCGCCGCATAAACAAGCAGCGCCGAGTCCGGCACCGCGCAGGTTACAAGCCCTGCTCCGACACGAAGGCCGGCGCGTGCGGCAAGACGTGCCGCACCGCTCATGGCAATGCCACCGCCGGCCACCAGCAGATGGCCGCGCTTGTACTTGTGATCGCCGCTGTCGGGGCGCGGCCACGATGTCGACCAGGCGTCGGGACAGTTCCGAAACACATCCGGCGCCAAGCGCTCCACGGTCTCGTTCTTGATGCCGATGTCGACGACCACAACATCACCGCAGCGGCCCCGACCCGGATAGAGCAGATGACCGGGTTTCATGCGGCAGAACGTAACCGTGAGGTCGGCCGTTGGAGAGGCGCCGCGGATCGCTCCGGTGTTTCCGTCGACGCCGCTCGGAACGTCCACAGCAACGATGGGGCAGCCTGCGCCTTCCATGGCAGCGATCAAGCCGGGGTCGACGTCGCGCACCAGCCCTGCACCGAACAACGCGTCGACAATCAGGTCGGGATCGTCCGCAAGCACGTCCTCGATCATCGCAACGGTGCCCATCCAGAGTTCCGCCATTGATGCGGCATCGCCCTTGAGCGCGTCCCGCTTGCCCAGCAGACCGAGGCGCACGGTCCAGCCGGCTTCCGTGAGCAAACGGGCCACGACAAAGCCGTCTCCACCGTTGTTGCCGGGTCCGCAGAGAACACCGACGCGGCAGGTCGACCAGCGCTCCATGATTGCCGAGGCGATCGCCTGGCCGGCCCGTCCCATGAGCACGTGACCGGATGTTCCCGCCTCGATCGTCAGGCAGTCGGCCTCATACATCCGCGCAGTGTCCAGAACAGCGTGATCGCAGCGTGCGGGTGCCGTCGCCATCAGCTCAGCCTTTGCGGCACGATGTCGAGTTCGACACGCATGGGGTGGTCGAACCCGTCGCCACGCTCATTGCGTCCGAGTTCGAAACACCCGCGAGCCACCGGCACATCGACATCGGCGCGTCGGAAACCGGCGTAGGCTTGGCCGCAAACCCGCTCGCGCAAACCCTCATGGCTATCGTGTCCGAGACGATTGTTGAACCGAATCTCTCGCGCTCCCTCGAACCGTGGCGCGGCAACGTCCCGGGGTGCCTGCCTGGCCGACCTGCGCGCCTTGGTCTCGTCGTGAAACGGAAACATCAGCTCCGTGTGACTGCCGCCGAACTCCGACTCCAGAATGTAGAGGAACTCCGCGTCGGGCCTGAGCACCCGGATCGCCTCCTGCAGCGCCATGGCCGTGAGATGCCTGGAAACGTGATGCCACGACTTTGCGAAAAAGACACCATCCATTGATGCGTCCGCGCAGGGTATGGTCTCGGTGCCCGTCTGACGGAAGGCGATGGAAGGGCAAGCCAGCTCGTTCCGGTTGATCGCCGCCTGACCACCGGGCTCGGGCTCCCGGGTGACCACCTCGGTGCCGCGGGCCACGAGACCCCGGGCCGGGTCGCCGGCACCGCTGCCGGCGTCGACGACATGTAGTCCCGCGACGGCAACCAGGCTATCCGTGACTTCGAGGTCGGTCGTCAGTCCTTGAACGTCGGCCTTCATGGACATTGCTCAACGCTTGCCCTGGATATGCCGCGCATAGATGTCCAATGCACGCTGTCGTGCCCGGCCATGATCGATCATGGGTTGCGGATAGTCCTTTCCGAGCGCAATCTCCGCCTTGGCAAGAGCCATGTGAGGGATCGCCCACGGCTCGTGGATGTCCTTTGTGGAAAGACCGGACAGTTCCGGCAACCAGCGGCGCAGGTAGGCGCCGTCAGGGTCAAATCGGCGCGACTGCGCGACGGGATTGAAGACGCGGAAGTACGGCGCGGCGTCGGCACCCGACCCAGCGACCCATTGCCAGCCCGCGCTGTTGTTCGCAGCGTCGGCGTCGACCAGCGTATCGAGGAACCAGTCGGCTCCCAGGCGCCAGTCGATCATCAGATGCTTGGTGAGGAACGACGCCACGACCATGCGCACACGATTGTGCATCCAACCCGTCGTCCAGAGCTCCCGCATGCCCGCGTCGATCAGCGGATACCCGGTCTCGCCCCGCTGCCAGCGGCGCAGGTCGTCGGGTGCATCGCACCAAGGCATTGCATCGAATGCCGGTCGCAGGTTGGCGGTTTCCATTTCCGGATTGTGGAACAAGAGATGGTGGCTGAACTCGCGCCAGAGCAACTCCTTCATGAAGGTCGCGGGCCCCTCGCCCGGCTCGATCAGATCGATGGCGGCTGCCACCTGACGCGGGCCGATCTCACCGAAGTGAAGGTGGGGCGACAGCCCACTCGTTCCCGTAAGGGCGGGACGGTCCCGGTCCTGCGCATAAGTTGCCAGTCCCTGCTCCATGAACGCCTCCAGCCGAGCCTGTGCCTCGGCCTCGCCGGGCGACCACGCGGCGCGAAGACCCTGAGCCCAATCTGATGCCTTGAGGAGAAGCCCCATCGTCTCGATATTCAGAGAGACAGGCCATGAGGCCGGTGATGATAGTCCGCCGGGCGCGCCCTGCGGCGCATCGTGCCCCCTTGCCAGGCAAGCCTTCAAATAGGGTGTGAACACGCGGTACGGCGAACCGATGCCGGACTGGATTGTCCAAGGTTCATGAAGCAGGCCGGCGTTGAACGACGTGACTTCGAGCCCGGCGTCCTTGCCCCACGTCATGATATCACGATCCTGCGCAATCGTGCGCGGTTCGTAGCGCCGATTCCAGACCAGCGCCGAGGCAGCCGTCTCGGACACCAGACGCTCAAGCACCGCGCGCGGATCGCCCTGTGCGACGATCAGACGGCTTCCCTTGCTCCGAAGGGCCTGGTCCAGTACCGAGAGACTGCCGTGAAGCCACCAGCGCGACGCGCCGCCGGGAACGTCGAGACCGTCATCGTCGAGGATGTAGAGCGGCACAACGGGCCGACCGGTGTTCGCAGCCCATGTCAGTGCCGGGTTATCGGCGACTCTGAGGTCCCGACGAAACCACACGAGAACGGTCAAGGCCCGCTGCTGCCGTGCGCGGTCAGCCGGTTTCGCAGCCCATGGCGAGCTTTTCGATGTGCCTGCGGTCGATGATGTGAAGCGTGCCGTGGCGACGCTTCACAACGCCTTCGTTGGTCAGCTGACCGATCACCCTGGCCACCGTATCGGATGTCGTACCGGCCCAGAAGGGGATCTCCTCAAGAAACGGGAACGGGCACGCTAACTTGATCGCGAGGAATAACTAATGAAGACGAATGAAATCTGCATCGGCAGAGTGGTCGGAGCGGCAGGATTTGAACCTGCGACCTACGGTCCCCCAGACCGTTGCGCTACCAGGCTGCGCCACGCTCCGTCCTGACCCCCCTGGGGCCGACAGTTCCAGCCCAATCAGATATGATGTATCTCAAACGCGGGCCGCCAGCAACCGCTTGCAGGAATCGAGCTCGTCGACCGCCTTTTCGATCACCGAACGATCCGCAGCACCGAGCGCTGTGGCCACCGAAGCCGCCTCGACCCTGGCCTCCGGCACCGGCACGGCGGACTCGGTCTGCAAGGCCGTCACGCCGCCCTGCCGGATCAGGCGCTGCACGCCCTTGATCGTGTAGCCGTCGGTATGGAGCAGGCGCTTGATCTGACGCAGGAACGCAATGTCCTCGGGGCGATAGTAACGGCGACCGCCGCCCCGCTTCAGAGGGCGAATCTGATGAAACCTGGTCTCCCAGAAGCGCAAAACGTGCTGGGCGACATCCAGCTCCTCGGCGACTTCGCTGATCGTGCGAAAAGCGACCTTCGACTTGCTTCCACGGCGCGAGGAGCTGTTACTCTGATCGTTCTGCGCGGCCGCCATCGTCCGGCTTAGTCCTCACGCCTTTCGGCGTGGTCGTCGTTGATGCGATTCTTGAGGACATGAGACGCACGAAAGACCAGGACCCGGCGCGACGAGATCGTGACCTCCTCACCGGTCTTCAGGTTGCGTCCGACGCGCGATGCCTTGTCACGAACGGAGAAGCTTCCGAAGGATGAGATCTTGACTGTCTCACCCTGCGCGAGGGTTTCGGAGATCTCTCCCAGAACGCACTCGACAAGCTGAGCGGACTCGCTGCGGGAGAGCCCAACTTCATGATAGACGGCCTCGGTGAGGTCTGCACGAGTCACGGTTCTGTCCGCCATTGGCGAAGTATCCCCAGCGCCTTAAGGCAATAAGCTAACTGCAACAAGAAAATCCGTCAATATCAACTGGTTGCATCTGATATCTTAGGTGACGCCAAACACTTCTCAGGGGCTCTCGTTAATGTAAAGAACCAGGAATGCGGCGCAGTCACCAGCGAACCATGGCGGATCCCCAGGTAAACCCGCCGCCCATACCTTCGATCAGGAGGAGCTGCCCGCGCTCAATGCGTCCGTCGCCCACCGCCTCACTCAAAGCAAGCGGAATGGAGGCGGCAGAGGTGTTGGCGTGGCGCTCGATGGTCACCACTACATTCGCCTCGGTCATGCCGAGCTTTCGGGCCGTCGCATCAATGATACGGCGATTGGCCTGATGGGGCACCAGCCAATCTATATCGGCACCTTCCAGCCCGTTGGCCGTCAACGCCTCGTCGACGGCCTGCGCGAGGTTTACGACGGCATGCTTGAAGACATCCTGTCCCTCCATGCGGAGGCGACCGGCAAACTGGGTCTTTGACGGGCCACCATCGACATAGAGCATGTCCTTGTAGCGCCCATCAGCATGGAGATGCGTCGAGAGGATGCCCTGGTCGGAAGATGTCCCTTCACCGTCCTGCGGCACCAGCACCACGGCCCCTGCGCCGTCACCGAACAGAACGCAGGTGGTACGGTCCTCCCAGTCCAGGATGCGCGAGAAGGTCTCCGCACCAATCACAAGAGCGCCCTTCGACTGACCGACGCGGATGAAGTTGTCCGCCACGGCCAGAGCGTAGACGAAACCGGTGCAGACCGCCTGCAGGTCGAACGCGCAGCCCTGCGTGATACCGAGGTTGGCTTGGACCTGGGTCGCCGTTGCTGGAAAGGTGAGATCGGGCGTTGCCGTGGCGACGACGATCAGATCGATCGCATCGTCCGTGAGGCCGACATGGTCCAGGGCACGGCGCGCCGCCTGGGTCGCGAGATCGGAGGTCAGTTCGCCGTCGGCCGCGACATGGCGCTGGCTGATCCCGGTCCGGCTTCGGATCCACTCGTCGGAAGTGTCGAGACGAGCGGCAAGCTCCGCATTGGGAACGCAGCGTTCCGGCAGATAGGCACCACAGCCCGCGATGATCGAGCGGATCACCGTCACCGGGCCGAGACCCCGGCCGGCATGCAGGAAACCCTTCCCAGAAGCTCCACATCGCGGATGACCTTTTCGTTGAATCCTTCGGCCAGCATGTCGACGGCAAAGCCGATCGCGTTGGCATAACCCATGGCGTCGGTCCCTCCGTGGCTCTTCACAGCGACGCCGTTCACACCGAGGAACATGCCGCCATTGTAACGTCGGGGATCGACCCGGTTCTTGAGAGCGATGAGCGCCGGCTTCGCAAGCCAGTAGCCGAGCTTCGAGAACACCGAGCGGCGGAAGGTGGCCCGCAGGAAGCCGGTGTACATGCTGGCGGTGCCCTCGGCCGTCTTCAGGGCGATGTTGCCGCTGAAGCCGTCGGCGACCACAACATCGACCGTGCCTTCGGTGATGTCGTTGCCCTCGACGAAGCCATAGAACTCCAGGGGCAACTCCGCGGAACGCAGGATCTCGGCAGCCCGCCGGATCTCCTGATGACCCTTGCTCTCCTCGCTGCCGACGTTCAGCAGGCCCACAGATGGCCTGTGGATACCCTGAACGCTGCGGGCGAACGCCGCCCCCATGACGGCAAACTGAACGAGGTTCTCGGCGTTGCAGTCGATGTTGGCACCGAGATCAAGCATGACCGATTCGCCACGCTGCGTGGGAAACATTGATGCGATCGCGGGACGATGGATGCCGGGTAGGGTGCGCAGGGCAAGCTTGGCCATGGCCATGAGCGCACCGGTGTTACCGGCCGAGACAACACCTGCTGCATTGCCCTCCTTCACGTCGTCGATCGCCATGCGCATGCTCGACTGCCCGCCCTTGCGAAGGGCCTGCGAGGGCTTCATGTCGGGCTCAATGACCGTCTCCGCGGGCACGATCTCCGAGACCGCAGCGAGCTTGGGAAAGCGCTTCAGTTTCTTTTCCAACTTTTCGGACACCCCGAAGAGCCGGAACTCGGTGCCCGGATGACGGATGCGCGCGGCGTTCGCGCCCGCAACGACGATGTCGGGGGCACGATCGCCGCCCATCGCATCAAGGGCGATTACGTGGGCGGAGCTCATGACCCTGTCTCGATACCGTAACGGCGACGCGGAAGCGTCAGATGCTGCCCTTGGGCTCCGTGACCTCACGGTCGCGGTAGTAGCCGCAGGCCAGGCACACGTGATGCGGCAGCTTGATCTCGCCGCAGTTCGGGCACTCGTTCACGGAGGCGCCGACCAGTGCGTGGTGCGAACGACGATTATCCCGCCGTGAGCGGGTCACTTTCTTCTTCGGAACCGCCATGGGTTGCGCCTCTGATTTGTCTTGGGACTGCGCGGGCTATATCAGGCTTTCCGGGAGCGGACAAGCCGCTCAACCATCCTGTTTGAGCCCCTTGAGAACCGCGAACGGGCTTTTTCTTTCCTCGACTTCATCTGACGTGTAGCGCGGGTCGATTTCTGCCCCCGGTTTCCGCGGATAGGGGGCGAGAGCCAACCCGAAGTGCTCGGCCACCATCTCGCCGAGATCGATCGCGTCGTTCACCAACGGTTCCGGCGGTTCGTCAGCCCCGAGATTGAAGTCGATCGTTTCGTCGAACTCGCCGGTCGGGCGCACATCGGGATCGAAGACGACCTCGAAGCGTTCGTCGACGGCGATCTCGATCAGATCGAGCGACACAACACAGGTCTGGACCACGTCCGCGTGCATGACCGCGCCGGCAACCACCTGACGGCCGGACCGCACGATCGTGACGTCGGCCTTCAGCGATGGCAGAGCCGCCAAATCGAAGCGCACCGCAAGCACGTCGCGCTCCTCGGCCTCCGCAACGATCGTCAGATAATCGCTGTCCCCGTCCTCAAACCTGGAGACATCGAATGGTCGGGAGAATTCCACATCCGTCATGAGCCGTTCCTTCGGATTCGCGGCTGTCTTCAGCCACTGCTCCACCCTGTCAGGCCGTCTGAAGCCGTTTCATGGGTGAGAATGTCAGATCACCGGCCAGAAGCGAACCGGCCTCCTGGGGATCGAGATGCGCGACCTGCTCGCGAACACAGAGCGCCAGACGTCCTGCCGCCTCCTCGGCGCCGTTCACTGTGCCGTAGGCGTTGCGCACCAGGAACGCCGACAGGGCGGCATCGTCGTCAGCCACCAAGGCCTCATCCAGGTTGGCAGCACGTCCATAGAAGGCCTGCGCCATCTTCTTGATCCGGCGTCCGACGCTGAGGTCCCCGACGCCGATCTCCCGCAGGGCACGATCGAAATCGACGAACATGAAGTCGAACAACTTCTGTGAAAGCTCTTCGCCCTCCTCGCCCAGAGTGCGCAACCGCCGCATCACAAGAAGCGCATGCAGCACCACCATTTCGAAGCGGCCGTCGAGCGTGTCGGGCACACCGTACTCTGCATAGAGGATCGGATCGCGCGCCTGCGCCACGACCACGTCATGAAGTCTGCGGGTCGTCTCATCGAACCGCGAACGTGAGAAAAACTTGCCGAGCATGTGCGCATAAATCCGATATCGGGTTTTCTGACGGTTCAGGAATTGACACCATGGCGCTTGTCCCTGCACCGTCCAGGCATTAATTGGGATTGTGGATCAACGGGATCAATGAAGGCCTTGGGATTGGATCGGCACCGCCGTCGTGCATGGCGCAGCGCCCTTCTGGGCGTCGCGCTGGCCGGTACGCTTGCCACGAGTGCGTGTGAACCGCGTGTCAGCAATCACGGCTACGTCCCTGATCCCGACACGCTTGCGCGCATCGAGCCGGGCGTGCACAACAGGCTCGAGGTTGCCCAATTCCTCGGCACGCCCTCCACGACAACCCTGTTCGGCGCAGAAACCTGGCTCTACATCACGGAACTGCGGGAAGAGTACGCCTTCTTCGAGCCCGAGATAGTCGATCAGAACGTTGTCGCCATTGCTTTCGACGACAGCGGTATCGTTCAGGAAATCGCCAACTTCTCGCTGGAAAACGGCCTGGTCGTCGATCCGGTTTCCCGCACAACACCGACCTACGGCAAGCAGCTTGGCCTGCTCGAACAGCTCTTCGGCAACATCGGACGGTTCAACGCCGAAGGCCTAGCAGTCCCGATACCCGGAACATAGAGCGGGATCAATTTCATCGGGACGATATCCTGCGGCGGCGAAGACGTTCGTGCCGTGGCGTGAAGCGATCGATGATCGTTGCGATGGCCTCCCGGAGGTCATCGACCCACGAGGTCGAGATCATCGATGGTCCCTCCGGCAGCCTTTCGGAGCAGGGCCTTGAGCCCAGAGAAAGTTATCCCGAACGCTATCCCGATGGGGTCGATGCGCGGCCGGGCGTCGTTGGGTGTCGGGGAGCGCGGGCAGCAGTGGCCTGCCTGTGCGATCCCTGACAGGCCAGAACATAGGCGGGCCAGAATGTTGACATGCCAGAATGGATGGCACCCGGCCGGAATCTCATGCGGTTCCAGCCGGGTGCGTCAATCCGCTCTGCATCGGGTAGACACAGAGGATTTCAGGCGGCCATGCCGCCTGCTGAAATCTTCCTTACTGCATTTCAGTTCCGGGAATCGTTCTGGATAGCGTAGAACGCCCCGCCTTCGAACTCACCGAAAGTTTCGCCCCTCGACGAGAAGCCTCTAAGGGATCCGTATACGATTACCCTGACATCATCCGACTCGCTTGCGCCACCGAGCAAGTGACCTATATCTCTTGCGATACCGATCATACTCCCGCCGATGACACTTGTGTCGATGCTTGTATCCCCTTCCGTGAGGGTAATCGTACCATCCAGGAGGCCGTTAAACTGGTGCGACTGCTGAAGGAACGCTGCGATACCCGTGAGCGTCCCCGATACGTCACTGCCGTCAAGCCGGCTGAAATCGCCAGCGATTGTGAGATTGCCGATGACAGGACGATCCGGGAAGAGATTGCCCAACGTGACATATTCCATCAAGGTGGCTTGCGAAAAAGGAAACTCCGGCACGCGCGGAAGCTCGCGACCCTGGCGATGTGTCAAGATGAAATCGAAATTGTCGATTTGCTGGAGATGCTGCAACGGTTTGATTGTCGAACCTACACCAGACGGGATTTTGAGGCGGGCCAGACCGGATGTGATGTTGTTATTCCTGACGGCGAAAAACTCACCGTTGCGGATACGAAGAGGGTCTTCACCAACATCGACGATTTCGCCGCCCCGTCTTGTGCCTATAAGGTTGTTCTCAGTCTCAGGCGTGTAGGTTCCTTTAACCTTTCCGTACACCAGAGCCCGTTTATTTTCCCTGCCGTTCTTGTAAACCCTGCCTGCCATATCGGCATCGACGGTTATGTCACCAATTCTGCCGTCACTGAGATTGCCATCAAGGGTGCTGTTAATCTTGGTTCAAGTGGTGGTTCCGCTACCCTGAAGGGTCCCGTGAATCCTGCCACGACCGTTCCAGCCATTCTTCGCCTCACCGTACCGCGCGGTAAGTGAACTCGTAAGGCCTTCGTCTACAAACTCGCGAAAATTGCTCGCAAATGTCGTGACCCTGCGGTTAATGAAATTGGCGTTCACTATAAGACCGCCAACGAGATAGTTTCTGGCGTCATGTGCAATGTCATCTTCTGACGATGCAAAGTAGTCCATCTTTATATAACCCGTCAAGGTGCCCGTTCCAATCCGAACATTCCCCCTTGGAACTTCAAGAAGGCCAGATTCGACGGCTGTACCAATCAAAGCGAAATTGTCGACTTGCTTGAGATAGTCCCTCCGACCGATGGTTGCTTTTACCCCAGGTCGCTCATTGCGGGTAGTGAGGTCCAGGAGCGGCGGCCCGGAGCGAATGCTTCTCCTCGCGGTGACGAAAAACTCACCATCGCCCATGCTTATGACATTTATGTCCGGTATAACGCCAACTTTGCGGTTATGTCCGGTTACGGTATAATTTCCCCTAACGTCCCCATGCACAAGGGTTGCACCGTCGTTGTCGTAAACCTGACCTGCCATTTAGCATTGACGTGGACGTTCCTGTCTCCACCGTCATCGAGAATGCCTTGCAGATTGCTTGCAATTGTCGTTCGGGTGATGGTTCCGCTACCCGAAAGGGCCCCGTAAATCCTGCCACGCCCTTTCCAGCCACCGTTCGGGCTCGGATCATCACCGGAACTGTACCGACGAAAATCGCTTGCAATTGTCGTGACCGTACCCGCAGCGAAATCGGCACCGACTGCGAGATGGCCAACGAGATTGTCGGCGGAGACCCTTGCCCGAGAAATAGTTCGTCCTCATGTATCCGGTCAAGCTGCCTCTCCCGGCCGGGAGAGCCTGCGGGGCTGCGAGATTGCCAGCATCAACGGCTGTATCGATCATACTGAAGTTGGTGACTTGTTGACGATATACGGACGAGGTGATTCTTATATTTGGACCGGTTTCCCGATTACTTGCCGGACCACTTGCACCGTGTCTGATTTGAAGGCTGTCACTCGCCGGATCGGTCGTGCCCGGTACGGGGTCGGTGGGCATGGGCATTGTACTCTCCTGAGTCCAAGCGGAAACACCTGCAACCAGAAGTACGCTTGCGATAACGCTTGACAACGTGCTCACGGTCAACCTCCTCATGGAGTTTTTCAATCACGATCCGCCCTAGCCGATCAGGGCGGCGAAGGTCCAATCCGTAGCAACGCCCCATATCTCCCTCCCATGTCACCTGCGGGTACAGAATCATGGGGTGAAACGAAGGGGAATCCCCTTGTTCGGTTCAGATCAAGAGGGAAATCCTCCAGAGATGATATTTTGACTCAGAGAAGACATCCAACTTGTCTGAACCCGAAGAAAAACGTCTGCACATCCTTGACCGGCCCGTTCTTCGTCGCGTTGGATGGTGCGCTCAGGCCCAGCCACCCAGCATGGCGAGCATGAGCAGCGCCACGATGTTGATGATCTTGATCATCGGGTTCACGGCCGGACCCGCCGTGTCCTTGTAGGGATCACCAACCGTGTCGCCGGTCACCGCGGCATGATGGGCTTCAGAGCCCTTGCCGCCGTGATTGCCGTCCTCAATGTACTTCTTGGCGTTGTCCCAGGCGCCACCGCCCGAGGTCATCGAGAGCGCCACGAAGAGACCCGTGACGATTGTGCCCAGAAGCATCGCACCCAGCGCAGCAAAGGCCGCGACCTCGCCGGCGATGATGGCGATGATCACATAGAGAACGATCGGCGCCAGAACCGGCAGAAGAGACGGGATGATCATCTCCCTGATCGCCGCCCGGGTCAGCAGGTCGACCGCCCGGCTGTAATCGGGCTTGCCGGTGCCTTCCATGATGCCGGCGATCTCGCGGAACTGGCGGCGCACCTCCTCCACGACCGAACCGGCGGCACGACCGACCGCCTGCATGGCGAGCGAGCCGAAGAGGTAGGGCAGCAGACCGCCGATGAAGAGACCGACCACGACATAGGGGTCGCTCAGGTGGAAGTCGACGTGAAGATCCGGGAAGTAGTGTTCGAGATCCTCGACATAAGCTGCAAAGAGCACCAGGGCGGCAAGGCCGGCCGAACCGATGGCATAGCCCTTGGTGACGGCCTTGGTCGTGTTGCCGACGGCGTCGAGCGCATCGGTCGTCTTGCGCACGTCCTCGGGCAGCTCAGCCATCTCGGCGATGCCACCGGCGTTGTCGGTGACGGGGCCGTAGGCATCGAGCGTCACGACGACGCCGGCCAGTGCCAGCATGGTGGTGACCGTGATGGCAATGCCGAAAAGGCCCGCAACCAGGTAGCCGATCACGATGCCCGCGGCGATGACCAGCACCGGAAGCGCGGTGGCTTCCATCGAGAGCGCGAGACCCTGGATGATGTTGGTGCCGTGGCCTGTGGTCGACGCCTTGGCGATGACCCGCACCGGACGATACTCGGTCGAGGTGTAGTACTCTGTGATGACAATCAGCAGGCCGGTGATGACCAAACCCAGAATGCCACACCAGAACATGTCCCAACCGTTGAAGGTGAGGTCACCCACCTTGTGCTCCGTCGACAGGCCGACAACCCATTCCGTTACCGGAATGAAAAGGATCGCCGAGATCACCGCTGTGGCGATGAAGCCCTTGTAGAGCGCCCACATGATGTTCTGGTTGGAACCGAGCTTCATGAAGAAGTTGCCGATGACGGTGCCCAGGATGCAGGCGCCGCCAAGAGCCAGTGGGAAGACCATCATCTGCGCCTGCGCTTCGCCCGAGAAGAAGATCGAGCCCAGCAGCATGGTCGCCACGAAGGTCACCGCGTAGGTCTCGAAGAGATCCGCGGCCATGCCGGCACAGTCACCGACGTTGTCGCCGACGTTGTCGGCGATCACGGCCGGGTTGCGGGGGTCGTCCTCGGGGATACCAGCCTCGACCTTACCGACGAGGTCGGCACCGACGTCGGCACCCTTGGTGAAGATACCGCCGCCGAGACGGGCAAAAATCGAGATCAGCGAGCCGCCGAAGCCCAGTGCGACGAGCGCCTCGACGATCTCACGCTGGTCGACGCCCATGCCGAGCAGGACGACGTAGTAGACAGCGACGCCCAGAAGGCCGAGGCCGACGACCAGAATGCCGGTGACCGAACCCGCGTTCACGGCCACCGCCAGCGCCTTCTCGAGACTCGTGCGAGCCGCTTCGGCGGTGCGCACATTGGCACGAACCGACACGATCATGCCTATGTAGCCGGCCGCGCCCGAAAGGACAGCACCGATCGCGAAGCCGATCGCCTGGCTAATGCCCAGCAAAATGATGAGCAGGACGAAAATCACGACACCGGCGATGCCGATCGTCATGTACTGGCGATTCAGGTAGGCCTGCGCACCTTCCTGAACAGCGCCGGCAATCTCCTGCATGCGCTCGTTGCCGGCGCTGGCGGCCATCACCGCGCGACTGGCGTAGATGCCATAGGCAACGGCCACCACGCCGCAGACGATGGCGAAGTACAATGCATCCATTGTTCCGAATACTCCCCGGAGTTGGTCGGACCGGACGCGCCACGAGCGACAATCCGCCCGATCCCTGCAATCCGATCGTCAAAAGGTGCGCGAACATGCCAAATGCGTTGGCCGATTTCAATTGCTGCATTGCACAAAAACGGCGCGAATGCCCGGAATCAGCCCTCGTGACGCCAGCCGCTGCCGTCGATCTGCAATTCGAGGCCGTCGGCGTCCAGGATACGGATGCCCCTGCCCGCCAGACAACGTCCGATGATGGTCAGATCCGTTCCGCTCTGCGCGGCCATGTCCCGGAGTTCGCCGGTACGGCCGGGATCGAACGCGATCAAGAGTTCGTAGTCATCGCCACCTGTGAGGGCGGCTGGCCAACATGAGGGATCGCGATCGATCACCTCGCGGGCGGCCGAGGACAGCGGCACGGCAGCCTGGTCGATCTCGATGGCGAGCCCCGAACGTCTGGCCATATGTCCGGCGTCAGCGACGAGGCCATCAGACACATCAAGCGCGGCATGGGCCCTGCCCAGCAGCGCGGCCCCCAAGGCAACACGCGGTTCCGGCAGCCGATAACGCCGGACGAGAAACGCACGGCTTTTGTCGGAGAGCCCAGAGAGTACGTCCCGTCGAACCAGCAGTCCGAATGCACCATCCCCGATTGTGCCACTGACGGCGAGGTGATCGCCTGGCCGTGCGCCCGAACGCGCCAGAGACTGCCCGGCGGGAATCTCACCGATCGCGGTCAGCGACAGGGTCAGCACGCCCGAGGCCGTCGAAATCGTGTCGCCGCCAAGGAGTGAGAGGCCGTAGCGATCCTGATCGTCGGCCAGTCCATCCACAAAGGCGCGAAACCAGACATCATCGCGACGGCCGTCGGAGGCCAGCCCCAGGAGATAACCAAGCGGGCGCGCACCCATCGCCGCGAGATCGGACAGGTTGGTGCGCAGCAGCTTGCGCGCCACGTCGCCCGGCGGATCGTCGGCCAGGAAGTGCACGTTCTCGGTCAGGAGGTCCTTCGTCAGTGCCAGTTCCATGCCCGGCGTGGGCGTCAGAACCGCGCCGTCATCCGTGAGCCCCCGGGCTCCGTCTGCGACCGCGAGCGGCGCGATCAGACGATCGATGAGATCGAATTCATCCACCGGCCGCCGTCTCGAACTCGTGACCGCGCAGGAGGCGGGCAAGGCGGTCGAGCACGGCATTGATCATGCCGGGCTCACCACGCTCATAGAACGCATGGGCGATATCGACATAGTCGCTGATGACGACACGAGCCGGCACGTTGGGATTGTCCAGAAGCTCGTGGATCGCCGCACGCAGGATCGCGCGCATCAGCGACTCAAGCCGCGAAACGGACCAACCGTCCGCCAGCGCGCTGTCGATCATGCCGTCGAGCCGTCTGTCCCGATCGCCGGCCACGCTACGCACGATCGCCGTCAGCGCCTCGGGATCGACCTCGGCTGCAGCACCCTCGTCGTCCAGAACGGCTCCGCGGGTGGTCGCCGACGACAACGCCGTTTCGGTCGACGAGTCGTCACGGTCGATCTGATAGAGAGCCTGAACGGCGGCGAGCCGCGTGACGGTTGCGATCCGCCACGCCTCACGCTGCGTAGCGTCGGTCATCCGGTCACGCGCAGGGTCGCAGCCAGTTCGACCATCTTGATGCAGGCGACAGCGGCCTCCTTGCCCTTGTTCTTCCGCTCGGGATCCGCGCGCACTTCGGCTTGCTCAAGGGTGTCGCAGGTCAGAACGCCGAAGCCCACGGGCGCCATGTGCTTCATGGCGAGGTCGTTTATGCCGCGCGCAACCTCATTGCAGATGTGGCCATAGTGCGACGTCTCCCCGCGCAGCACACAGCCGAGCGCAAGATAGCCATCGTACTTGCCGGTCGCGATCGCCATGCGCATGCCGCCGGGAATCTCGAACGCGCCGGCAAGTTCAACGCGCTCGTAGGTCGCACCCCAGGCCTCGAGCTCGGTGATGGCGCCGCGCGCGAGATTGTCCGTGATGTCCTGGTAGTAGCGTGCCTCAAGAATGAGGATATGGGGCGTCGTGGCCATCGGTGACTCCTTGAGAGCTCAGCGCCGGTTGGAAAGCTGGAGGGCATGGCCCTCCGGATCCTTCCCATCACACAAATGAAGGTCGCCCGCCATCTTTACCTTGCCGAACCTGGCACCGCGGGCGTTGAGCGTCTCACGCTCGGCCGTGACATCGTCGCAAACGAAGACGATCTTGGGCATGCGCGGTGGCGCCTTGTCGCGTCCGCCGCTGTGAAGCGCAATGTTGCTGCCGCCGGCATCGAACTCGCGCCAGTCCTTCCCCGGGCCGGACAACTCCTCGAGACCCAGGACGTCGCCGTAGAACGCAGCGGCCTTCTCCATATCGCGCACGAACAGGACAATGCGGCCCATGCGCATCTCAGCGCCTCCCGTGGCACGACTGCAGCATGCGCTCCATGTAGCGCGCCAGCATGTCGATCTCCAGATTGACCGGATCGCCGGTCTTGAGGCGGCCGAACGTGGTCACCTCCTGCGTATGCGGGATGATGTTCACTCCGAAGGTGCAGCCATCGGCATCATCGTCAACGCCATTGACCGTCAACGAGACACCGTCGATGGCAATCGAGCCCTTCTCTGCAATGAAGGCTGCGACCGAGACGGGCGCATGAAAGGAGAAACGCGTCGAATCGCCGTCGGGCTCGACCGAGGTCACGCGGCCGATCGCATCCACATGGCCGGAGACCAGATGCCCGCCCAATTCGTCGCCCATCGCCAGCGATCTCTCGAGGTTGATTCGGGTGCCCTCGCGCCACGTCCCGATCGTCGTGCGCGACAGGGTTTCGGCCGAGACGTCGACGAAGAACACGCGGTCCTTCCTGGCGACGACCGTCAGGCAGGGGCCGGAACAGGCGATCGAGGCACCGATTGCAATGGATTCGAGGTCGCAGGCGGTCTCGATCGCAAAGCGGACGTCGCCGCGCTGCTCAATGGCGCGCACGGTACCGAGATCGGTGACGATGCCTGTGAACATGCTTCCGCTCCTCACTCCCTGACGGCATCGAGCATGACGAGGCCGTCGTCGCCGACACGGTCGGCATGGCGCACCCGCCACGATGCGGCCCGCGAAATCGAGTCGATCCCCATCGCCCGCACCGCCGGCGTTCCGTCGTTGCCGAGCAGGGCCGGCGCGCTGAACCAGGCCAGTCTGTCGACGAGGTGATCGGCAAGAAAGGATGTTACGAGACGGGGTCCACCCTCGATCAAAAGACGGGTCACGCCCCGGCCACCGAGCTCGCTCAGGATCAGCGCGGTGTCGAGCCGACCGTCATGCCTTCGCCCCACCTTGGCGATCTCGACTCCGGCTGACGCCAGGCGCTGCTCCTGCTCGGCGGGCACGTCGTTGCCGCACAGGACCAGGAGCGGTGTCTCCCGAGCGGAAAGAACCAGACCGGACTGTTCCGGCAGACCAAGCCCGCTGTCGACAACGACCCTGAGGGGCGAATGGTCGCTCATGCCCGGCAGCCGACAGGTCAGAACGGGATTGTCGGCCAGTGCCGTACCGCTGCCGATCATGACGGCGTCGTGGTTCGCGCGCAGCAGGTGACCTCGTGCCCGGGCTTCGGGACCGGTGATCCACTTGCTGTCCCCCCCGGCCGTCGCGACCCGGCCGTCGAGCGTAGCGGCAATCTTTGCCGTGACAAGCGGTCGTTCGCGGACGATGCGGGACGCGAAGCCGGCATGGATGTCGGCGGCCTCGGCGGCCAGGGATCCCTCGTCGACAACCACGCCGGCCTCGATCAGCCGGGCAAGACCCTCGCCCGCTGTACGCGGATCGGGATCACGCATCGGAACGACGACACGGGCGATGCCCGCCGCGATCAACGCATCGCAGCACGGACCGGTCTGCCCCTGATGGGCGCAGGGTTCGAGCGAGACATAGGCGGTCGCGCCCCGGGCCGCCTCGCCCGCCTGCTTGAGCGCTTCGGTCTCGGCATGGGGTCGGCCACCGCGCGCCGTGACGCCACGACCCACAACACGGCCGTCGTGCACGATCACGCAACCGACGGAAGGATTGGGCCAAGTCTGTCCCAAGTGGCGCAACGAAAGCGCCAAGGCCGCCATCATGTGGCGGCGGTCTTCGTCAGTCGTCGTCGCGGTGCCGCCTGCCAACGTGTTCCTCCCCGTCGAGCTGTTCGACGAACTGCTCGAAGTCCCTGGCTTCGCGGAAGTTCCGGTAGACCGAGGCAAAGCGGACATAGGCGACAGGATCGAGGTTCGACAGCCCTTCCATCACCATCTCGCCGATGACGCTGGAGGGAGTTTCGGCCTCGCCCATGCTCTCGAGCCGGCGCTGAATGCCGGACACGAGACGCTCGACACGCTCGGGATCTACCGGACGCTTGCGGATCGCAATCTCGACCGAACGGGCCAGCTTTTCGCGGTCGAACGGCGCACGGCTGCCGGTCTTCTTGACCACCGTCAACTCACGTAACTGAATCCGTTCGAATGTCGTGAATCGACCGCTGCAGTTCAGGCACTGCCGCCTTCTACGAATCGTCGCCCCGTCTTCTGTAGGCCGCGAGTCCTTGACCTGTGTCTCTTCGTGACCGCAGAAGGGGCACCGCATTACCGACCTCGTCTAACTCAGATCCATAGCTTCATAGACTGGGAACTTGTGGCAAAGGTCCAGGACCTTCTCGGCAACCTCCTGCTCCGCTGCGCTGTTGTCCTCAGGATTGGCGGCCAGACCATCGAGCACCTTGACGATCAGCTCTCCAACCTGACGAAACTCTGCAACGCCAAACCCCCGCGTCGTACCCGCCGGCGTACCCAGGCGAATGCCCGACGTCACCATAGGCTTTTCCGGGTCAAAGGGAATGGCGTTCTTGTTGCAGGTGATCCGCGCGCGATCAAGGCTCTTGTCAGCGATGTTGCCGGTCACGCCCTTGGGCCGCAGGTCGACCAGCATTACATGGGTGTCGGTGCCGCCCGAAACGATGTCGAGACCACCATCGACCAGCGAGGCCGCCAGCGCCTTGGCGTTGTCGACCACCGCCTGCGAATAAGCCTTGAACTCGGGCTGCAGCGCCTCGCCCAGCATGACGGCCTTGGCCGCGATGACATGCATGAGCGGGCCGCCCTGAAGGCCCGGGAACACAGCCGAGTTGAATTTCTTCCCCAGTTCCTCGTCGTTCGAGAGGATCATGCCGCCGCGGGGGCCACGAAGGGTCTTGTGAGTCGTAGTCGTGCAGACATGGGCATGCGGCAGCGGGCTGGGATGCACCCCGGCTGCGACGAGACCGGCGAAGTGCGCCATGTCGACCAGCAGATACGCACCGACCTTGTCGGCGATCTCGCGCATCCGAGCGAAGTCGATGATCCGGGGGATCGCCGAGCCGCCGGCGATGATCAGCCTGGGCTCGTTTTCGACCGCCAGCCGCTCCAGGTCGTCGTAGTCGATCTGCTGCGTCTCCGGGCTCACGCCGTAGGCCACGGCATTGAACCACTTGCCGGACTGGTTGGGTGCCGCGCCGTGGGTCAGATGTCCGCCATGGGCCAGCGACATGCCGAGCATGGTATCGCCGGGCTGAAGCAGCCCCAGAAACACGGCGCCGTTCGCCTGCGCACCCGAATGCGGCTGGACGTTCGCATAGTTGCAGTTGAAGAGTTGCTTGGCGCGGTCGATGGCGATCCGCTCGACCACATCGACGTGCTCGCAGCCGCCGTAGTAGCGGCGCCCGGGGTAGCCTTCGGCATACTTGTTGGTCAGGACCGTGCCTTGCGCTTCCATCACTGCCGTCGAGACGATGTTCTCCGAAGCAATCAGCTCGATCTGATCCTGCTGTCGGCGCAGTTCGCCCTTGATGGCATCCAGCACATCGGGATCTGTGTCAGCCAAGCTCCGGGTGAAGAAGTCACTGGCGGTATGGTGTTCAGCCGCGAGGGACATGGTCGTGATCTCCAGAGAAGTCGGGGAAAATCGGGCACATTTCTATCAGACACCCGGGGGGGGCGACAACTTGTCGACACGCCTCTGGTGGCGACCGCCTTCAAACGACGTCTCGACGAACACTTTGAGACAATCTTTGGCCGTTTCCGGCCCGATCAGGCGTTCGCCCATGGCAATGACATTCGCATTGTTGTGCTGTCGGGTCAGGCGCGCCGACGTGACGTCATGGCAAACGGCCGCCCGGACATGCTCATGGCGGTTGGCCGCGATCCCGATGCCGATGCCGGTACCGCAGACCAGAACGCCAAGGTCAGCCAAGCCGTCGGCCAGCGCATTGGCCAGCAAATCCGCAAAATCGGGATAGTCGACGGGGTCCGGTCCGTCGGTGCCCAGATCGAGGGTCTCGTGACCCCAATCCCTCAAGGCCTCGTCCAGGATCGTCTTCAGTGTGGTGCCGGCATGGTCGGACGCCAGGACCAATTTGATCTTGCCCACGCCATCCCCCAAATGCAGTAGCGAAGGGTAGCGTTCATACCATATCGAGTCGCATCGACCAAACGACTCCAAACCAGAAAGAAATGGATCGGTATTGAGTGAATAAATACAAATGAATGTTGGGAATCGCTACAGCATACCTTTGCAAACCTGCTATCTCGTTGCTAAATCCGACTTACGTTTCCTCAATGGTGATGAGCATGATCGAAGACGATCCAATGAACATGCTGACGCGCGGTGAACTTCTCGAGATGACCACTGAAATCGTCTCAGCGTACGTCAGCAACAACTCGACCGACGCCAATGCACTTCCCGATCTGGTTCGGCGTGTTCACGATACGCTCGCCCAGATTGCCGAAGCCAAGACTGCGGAACCCGCGTCGGAAGCACCCGAACCCGCCGTACCCATCAGGAAGTCGGTGCAGCCTGATTACATTGTCTGCTTGGAAGATGGCAAGAAACTCAAGGTGCTCAAGCGCTACATCAGGACGAACTACGGCATGACGCCGTCAGAATACAAAGCCAGGTGGGGGCTTCCCGCCGACTATCCGATGGTCGCTCCGAACTACTCAAGGGCGCGCTCCGAATTCGCCAAGAACATCGGACTGGGACGCAAGGCGAAGTCCTGATCGTTCGACAACCTCACGCGAGAGACGATGACCACATCATGGTCATCGGCTCTTTTGATTCAGGTCTCTCTGTTGAAGACCTCAGGCGACACAGTTCCGTGGCCTATCCCATGAAAACTGCCCTCCCCCTCACCGCCCTGCTCGCCGCCTTTCCGGCCGCCACTGCCGATGAGACAGGAACAAAGCTTGCTGGTTCCCTGCCGCCAGGCCAAGAGGACTGTCAGCGTCCCATCCGGTCGGGGATCAGGCCACGGGGCGAGAAGCGCAGGACCAAAAGCAGGATCAGGCCCATGACGCACACGCGCATGTAGGGCGCGCTTGCGATCAGGTGTTCGCGGAGGGCGCTTTCGTCGCCCAGAACTGATGTCAGGACCTCCATCAGCCAGAGCCCCGCCGGTTCGGCCTCGACCCAGATGAACCAGACGAAGAATCCGCCCAGCACGGCACCCCAGTTGTTGCCGGAACCGCCGACGATCACCATCACCCAGATCAGGAACGTGAAGCGCAGCGGCTGGTAGCTGCCCGGCGTGAACTGGCCGTCGAGCGTGGTCAGCATGGCGCCTGCCATGCCGACGACGGCTGCACCGATGACAAAGATTTCGAGATGGCGGCGCGTCACGTTCTTGCCCATCGCCGCAGCTGCGGCCTCGTTATCGCGAATCGCCCGCATCATGCGGCCCCAGGGCGAATGGAGCGCCTTCTGGGCGAGCACCATGACGATGACCAACACGGCAAGGAAAAGGCTGGCGTAACAGAGCTTGACGAAGATGGTCGAGGCATCAAGAACGTCCATACCCATGCCCGACACAAACTCTCGGAAGCGGGCGGACTCCTGAAGATCGACCTCGTAGGGCACCGGCCTATCGAGGCCGGTGACGTTCTTCACGCCACGTGCCAGCCAGTCCTCGTTCTTGAGAATGGCGAGCACGATCTCGGAGATGCCGAGCGTCGCGATGGCGAGATAGTCGGCGCGCAGGCCCAGCGCCACTTTGGCGATCATCCAAGCAGCTCCGGCCGCAACCAGGCCACCGATCGGCCAGGCAAGGATGATCGGCAGGTTCAGACCGCCGAGATAGCCGCTCTTGGCCGGATTGGTCTCCTCGATGGCCTCGACCGCCGGGTCGAAGAAGATCCGGACCGCTCCGTAGCCCACCAGAATCAGTACGGCCGTCACGATCATGCGCAAACCGCCGGGAACCAGTCGGCGACGAACGCGGACAATGATGCCGATCGCCGCGATCAGCGTGACCACGGTTCCCAGCAGGTCGATCCAGGCGACCTCCCAAGCTTCCGGAACCGGAGGTTTGGAAACCAGCACTGCGGCAACGCCACCCAGCGCCGTAAAGCTCATGACGCCGACGTTGAAGAGCCCCGCGTAGCCCCACTGCATGTTGAGGCCCAGCGCCATGATCGACGAGATCAGGCAGAGATTGAGGATCGACAGCGCAACCGACCAGGACTGGCCGAAGCCGACCAGCATGAGCAGGCCACCCATGATCGCAAACAGGATGGGGCCGCGCAGCGCCTGGTTCATATGACCTTGCCCTTGAAGATGCCTGTCGGTCTGACGAGCAGTACGACGACAAGGATGACGAAGCTGACGGCAAACTTGTACTCGGTCGCCAGAAGCTGAACGAGGCCTTCAGGCGCCCATGATTCAGGCGCGAGATAGATCAGGAACTTGCGATAGGCATAGGTGATCGTGACTTCGGAAAATGCGACCACGTAGCCGCCAACGACAGCCCCCACAGGATGGCCGATACCGCCGACGATGGCCGCTGCGAAGATCGGCAGCATAAGCTGGAAGTAGGTGAACGGCTTGAAGCTCTTGTCGAGGCCATAGAGCGTGCCGGCAATCGTCGCCAGAGCGCCCGCAATGGCCCAGGCAAAGAACACGACCCGGTCGGGATTGACACCCGAGAGCAGTGCGAGGTCCTCGTTGTCGGAATAGGCGCGCATCGCCTTGCCGGTGCGCGACCTGTTCAGGAAGAGGAAGAGCGCCACGACCACGAGGATCGTGACCGCGATGGTCAGGCCCTGGGAGAGCTTGAGCGCAAGACCTTCGTCGAGCCCGGTCGCTTCCTTGAACTCCTTGACCTTGATCAGGAACCGGGCGCCGTCGGCGAATGACTGATCGTCGGGGCCGATGATCATGCGCACGATGCCGTTCATCAGGAACATCACGCCGACCGAGACGATGACGAAGATCACGGCGGGGCTCCTGTTGCATCGGTAGAAACGGTAAACCCACCGATCGGTCAAAAGGCAGATCGCCACGGCGGTGAGAATGCCCACCGGCAATGCCAGCAATGCCGTCGGCAACGGATCGATCGTGATGCCCAAGCCCTGCAGCCACCATGTCACCAGAATCACGAACATCGTGCCGAAGGCCATCAGGTCGCCGTGGGCGAAGTTGGCAAAGCGCAGGATGCCGAAGACCATGGTGACGCCGAGCGCGCCCAGAGCGAGCTGCGAACCGTAGGCCAAGCCCGGGATCACCACGAAATTGGTGATGAGCACAACGGCGTTGAGCAGGTCTTCCATACTCAGCCGCCCAAGAACGACCGGCGCACCACAGGATCGTCCAAGAGCGCCTGGCCGGTATCGCTATGCCGGTTCTCGCCCGTCACCAGGACATAGCCCATGTCGGCGATCGCCAGGGCCTGGGCCGCGTTCTGCTCGACCATGAGGACCGCGACCCCTGTGCGACCGACCTCAATGATCCGGTCGAACAGCTCGTCCATGACGACCGGCGATACACCGGCCGTTGGCTCGTCCAGCATCAGCACTCCCGGCTGGGTCATCAGCGCACGGCCCACGGCCACCTGCTGCCGCTGGCCGCCCGACAACTCGCCCGCAGCCTGGCGCCGTTTGTCCTTAAGGATCGGAAACAGCTCGAAGACCTGCTCCATGGTGACCAAGAAATCGTCGTCGCGAAGATAGGCGCCCATCTCGAGGTTCTCCTCGACCGTCATGCCCGCGAAGACGTTATCGGCCTGCGGCACGAACGCCATGCCCTCCCGGACCCGGGCCTGTGGCGACAGGTGCGTGATGTCCTTGCCCTTGAGCATCACGGTGCCCGCACGCAGATCGAGCAGGCCGAACACCGCCTTCATCGCGGTCGACTTGCCCGCGCCATTGGGACCGACGATCACGGCGATCTGCCCGGCTTCGACGGCAATGGTGCAGCCGTGAAGAATGTCGGTGCCACCGTACCCGCCGGTCATGTTTTCGCCGATGAGCAGGGTCATGCCTGGGCTCCCGGACGGTTCCTGAGGCCACGTCCCAGGTAGGCCTCGATCACGCGCTCGTCGCTCTTCACCTCGTCCGCGGTGCCCTGCATCAGGAGCTTGCCCTCCGCCATGACGATGACCGGGTCGCAGAGCCGCGAGATGAAGTCCATGTCGTGCTCGATCATGCAGAACGTGTAGCCGCGCTCCTCGTTCAGCCGGATGATCGCATCGCCGATGGTGCGCAGCAGGGTCCTGTTCACGCCGGCGCCGACCTCGTCGAGGAACACGATCTTGGCGTCGACCATCATGGTCCGGCCGAGTTCCAGCAGCTTCTTCTGCCCGCCCGAGAGATTGCCCGCGATCTCGTCGGCGGCGTGGCCGAGATTGAGAAAGGCAATCACGTCCTTGGCACGGTCGCGAATCTCCGCTTCCTGGGCGCGCACGGTTCCGGGCCGGAACCAGACGTCCAGCAGGTTCTCGCCGGCCTGTTCGGCGGGCACCATCATGAGGTTCTCGCGCACGGTCAGGTGGGTGAACTCATGAGCGATCTGGAACGTGCGCAGCAGGCCACGATGAAACAACTCGTGCGGCTTCAGGCCGGTTATGTCGTCGCCATCAAGTGAGACCTTCCCCGACGACGGTGGAAACAGACCGGCGATGACGTTGAACAGCGTGGTCTTGCCCGCACCGTTCGGTCCGATCAGTCCGGTGATCGCGCCGCCAGCGATTTCAATGGTCACGCCATCGACGGCACGCAGGCCACCGAAGTGCTTGTGCAGGTCCGAGACCTGGATCATGGCTTGGTCAGGAAGGGCACAAGAGAAACGGGCCCGACGACTTGATGACGCCAGGCCCGCTCAAGACCCGCTCGATCAGCGGACCTGAATGGTAACGAACTCGCCGTTCTGGACTTCGAGCTCCTTGTAGGAACCGAAGGTCTCGCCAACGTCGGTCAACTCGACACCAGTGGCACCGACATAGTCGACCTCGCCGCCGTCAGCCAGGATCTGCAGACCCTTGGCCAGCTCACCGGGCCCAATCGGCTCACCGGGGTCATTGGCGACATCCATGATCCTGCTCTGGATCGCGGCACGGTCGGCCGAACCCGCAGCCTGCATGGCCAGCGCGATCAGCGCGGCGGCGTCGTAGGATTCACCGCAGAACGGGCAATCGCCGGTCAGACCCGCTTCCTGGGCCAAGGCGACGAAGTTGTCGGCCTCGGGGCGATCGGAACCCGGCAGGCTGCCGATGATCGTGCCGTCGAGGTCCGAGCCGATGCTGTCGATCAGCGACTGGCCGATCATGCCGTCCGCGAGGATGAAGTTCTCGAACGCACCGGTGTCGATCGAGGTCTGGATGATGCCCTTACCACCCTGGTCGACATAACCGAACACGGCGAGGTAGTCAGATCCAGTCGCGGCAAGCGCCGCGACTTCAGCCGAGTAGTCGGCCTTGCCGTCTTCATGCGACGCGGCAACGGAGACCGAACCGCCCATCTCGGTGAAGGCGCCTTCGAAGCTGTCGGCCAGGCCCTTGCCGTAGTCGTTGCTCGTATAGGTCACGGCGACTTCCATGATGCCGCGGTCCATCAGGATCGAGGCCAGCACTTCGCCCTGGCGCGCATCCGACGGCGCGGTGCGGAAGAAGTAACCGTTGTCCTCGATGGTGGTCAGCGCCGGCGAGGTCGCCGAGGGCGAGACCATCACGACACCGTTCGGCACCGCGACGTTGTTGGCGATGGCCGTGGTCACGCCCGAGCAGTCAGCGCCCATGATGGCCGCGACTCCGTCGGAGGTGATCAGGCGCTCGGCCGCCGAGGTGGCCGCCGCGGAGTCGATGCAGGTCGAATCACCGCGGACCGAAACCAGCGTGGCACCGCCCAGCAGAATGCCGGAGTCCGAGGCTTCCTGGAGGGCGAGTTCCGCCGACTCCGCCATATCCGGCGTCAGCGATTCAATCGGGCCCGTGTAGCCCAGGATGACACCGATGTTGATGTCTTCGGCCGATGCGCTGGCCACCAGGGCGATCGCAAGAGCCGGCACCGCGACTGCGGCCATGAGGTTACACTTCATACTGTCACTCCCCTATGTCGCCGCCTCGGATGCTTTGCTGCACCTCGCGCGAACCTCCGCTTGAAGATTGGAAACGATGCTTCTTCATTTTGTCATGTGACAATCCGGGCCGCAAGGAATTCTAGTGCCGCAGAGCGGCCAGAGTGCGAATGTGCTCGAGCCCGAGACCGCAGCAACCACCGAAGACCTGGACACCGCGATCGCGCCACGTCTGGGCCTCGTCCGCGAGATCGTCGAGCTCAATGATGTCGGTGAACTGCCAGGACGGCATCTTGAAGAAGCCGGAGTCCGGATAAGCCATCATCGGCCCCTTCCACGCCGCCCGAAGGATATCGAGTGCGGGTCCTGTGGCGTTCACGTTGGTGTGCATGATGCCGACGACCTCGGCGCCACCTTGCATCACGCTCGCGACACTCTCCTCGAAGGGAAAGCTCTCCCAGACGTAGCTGAGGACCTTGTCCTCCTCCATTCGCGCGCTCATGCCGCACCAGTAGGGCAAGCCGCACTCTTCGGCAGCCTGGAGCGCGAGCGCGATATGGATCGGGCGGGACATCATCTCCAGCATGATCATGTCAGCGCCCGCATCACGTCCCGAGTTCAGCACCTCCCTGAAGTTGTCGAGTACCCGTTCGGGCTCGGGCCGGCGCTCGGGATCATCGCGAGCGGCGCCGGCCACCATCGGCATCTGATGCGAGAGCGAGACGGCGACCGCAACGTCGCGGCCGTCGGCGGCGCGGTCGCGCGCCCGGAGCGCGATTTCGACGGCCTGCCGGGTCAGTTCCGGCGCCCGATCGCCGCACCCCGCCTGTTCCAGCATATGGTGCGCATTGGAAAAGGTGTTCGCCGTGATGACGTCGGAACCTGCGCGGATGTAGTCCTCATGGATACCCAGGAGAGTCCCGGGGTCGGTCGACGTCGCCAAGGCGCACCAGGCGCTGCGGCTCATCTGCGCGCCGCGGCGCTCCAGTTCAGTGCCCGTCGCACCGTCAAGCAACAGGAGTTCACCTGCCGAGAGTTTCCGGCGCAGGGCGTCCATCACCATCACGATTTCCTTCCCTCGAAGAGTTCGAAAAGCCAATAGATTACAAACTTTTGCCAGTCCAAGTGCGCTGTTGACCGAATTCACCGAAGCACTATTGTGATCCGTTCAACTTGGAGGTATGGGAGCTCAACATGACCTATAAGACTGTCACCAATCGCCGCACGATCCTTAAGGGTACGGCCGCGGCCACCGGCGTTCTCGCCGCACCCTCGGTTCTGCGCCGCGCTTGGGCCGACGAGTCGATCAAGGTGTCGTCCTACGGCGGTTTCTTCGAGGACATGCTGTCGCAATATGCCTATCCGGAGTTCACCAAGGCAACCGGGATTGAGGTCGAGACGGTCTCGCAGCCCGGCGGTTTCGAGTGGTTCGTCAACCTCAAGAGCAGCATTGAGGCGGGCTCCCCGGCGGTCGACATCACCATGGCGGCCCAGGGCTCCATGCGTCGCGCGCCCGAGGTCTTCATTCCGCTGACCGCCAATGCCGTACCCAACATCGCCAACGTTCCAGACTACCTGATCCTGCGCAATGATGCCGGGACGCCGCTGGGCTGCCCGGTGCTGGCCTGGTACGCCACCTTCGTGACCAACACCCAAGTCTGGCCCGATGCGCCGACCTCCTGGGCCGACGCTTGGAATCCGAAGTTCGCCGGCGAGCTCGGCTGGGGCCGCAACGCGGACTCGAGCTACCTGATCGACATCACCGCCAAGACCTTCTTCGGCGGTAACGAGATCATGGACTCAGACGACGGTCTGATCACCTGCATGGAAAAAATGGCGGAGATGAAAGAGAATGTCCGCCTCTGGTTCCGTGACGAAGGCCAGTTCCAGGCCATGCTGCAGTCGGGCGAGCTCACGGGCGGCCAATACTACCACGATGTGACCCAAGTCATGATCGAGGAAGGCTTCCCCATCATGTCGACCTTCCCGAAGGAAGGCGGTGTCATCGACTTCGGTTCGTGGTGCATGGTTCAGGGCACCGAGAAGGCCGACACCTGCCAGGAGTTCATCAACTGGTGTGTCTCGCCGGAAGCCCAGACCACGATCACCGATAACCTCTGGACCGCCCCGGTTCTGCCACGCGACATGCTGCCGAACCTGTCGGACAAGTCCTTCAATCGCGCCTCGAGCACGATCGAGCCGATCGTTCCGAAGTACGCGGTGTATGTCGAAAAGGGCGACTGGATCGCCGAGAGGTGGGACGAGTTCCTCTTTGACGTCTGATCCGTCCACTTACGGTTACGGGAAAGGCCGGGGTTCGCCTCGGCCTTTCGGAGCAGAGCCTTGAGCCTGGAGAATGCCATCCCGAGGGGCCCAAGTCCGGGCTCTAGGGCGACAGGTCAAGCAGCCCGGCACAGGCGGCTTCGATGGCATGGCGGACACCCGCTGCCTCATGGGCCGGAAGATTGTCCGTCACCACGATATCGCCGGGACTCAACTCCGGCACCGGGACCTGCTCCACGCAGGTACAGTCGGGATTGCTGCAGATGTTTTTCTCACGGCGGATCTCAGCAGCGTCATCGATTCCGCCACAGGTGCTGACAACAAGTACGAAAGCCCCGTGACCATTACCCTGATACCGCAGTAGCTCCGTTGCCGGGCCGCTGGTGGCGACATCTGCAGCCCGCCCCGCCAGGAAACGGTTTTATAAGGGTTGAAGTGGGTTTATGTGGGTTTTAGTGGATGGTGAGCCCGCAGGGACTCGAACCCTGGACCCTCTGATTAAAAGTCAGATGCTCTACCAGCTGAGCTACAGGCTCTCACCAGCCTTGTCGGTGTGCTGACCATATTGTCGCTGACGGTGGCGGGTCAACCTCGCCCACGGGTTTCAGCCCGGCCAAGCTGTCGGCCAAAGGAATTGCATCCTCCTGGTCGACACCTCCTCACCAGAACCGTTGAACGCGGGCTCGGAAACCCGCGCCTCTGATACTACGTCCCATTGAGTTTGACGTATTGTCAGGGGTTCCCTTGAACTGTTCATGGTGGTTTATTGTGGAAAACGGAATGAGGGTTTCCATGAGCCCGGCTATCAAGCTTCGCAGTGATTTTTCGGCTTCCGATCTGGCGCGTTTGGCGCGACAGAGCGACGATGCAGACCGGACGAGGCGGGTGTTGGCCATTGCGATGATCCTGGACGGCGGATCGCGATCTGATGCGGCGCGCACTGGCGGAGTTGGTCTGCAGATTATCCGCGACTAGGTTCTGCGGTTCAATGCTGACGGGCCAGAAGGGCTGCGGACCCGCAAGGTGCCGGGCAAACCCTCGATCCTGACGGATGAGCAACGCCAGCAATTGGCTGCTGCGGTCGAGGCTGGCCCCGACCCCGATCGTGATGGCGTGGTCCGTTGGCGCCTGGTTGATCTGGCCGTGTGGGTCAAGTGCACGTTTGGCGTGACGATCAGTCGCACCACAGTGGGCCGTGAGCTGCGCGCCATGGGTTTCCGCAAGCTTTCGGCGCGTCCCCAGCACCATGCACAAGACCCGGATGCGATCAAGGCGTTCAAAGAAAACTTCCCCGACGTGGTCCGCGACATCCGTGTTCAGAACGGCTCGCCACCGATAGAAATCTGGTTCCAGGACGAGGCAAGGGTGGGACAGAAGAACAAGATCACCCGCCGCTGGGCCAAGCGCGGCACCCGTCCTCGCGCGCCAAAGGATCAACGCACCCAATGGGCCTACATCTTCGGTGCAATCTGTCCGGCGGCCGGTTCGGTCATGCCCTGGGTCGACACCCACGCGATGGCCGAACACCTGAAGCTGATCAGCACCGAAGTCGCGCCCGGCGCCCACGCAATCCTGATCGTCGATCAGGCCGGGTGGCACACGACATCGAAACTCGAGGTGCCCGAGACCATCACCTTGTTGCCACTGCCGCCGAGGTCGCCTGAGTTGAACCCGGTCGAAAACGTCTGGCAGTACATCCGGGACAACTGGCTCTCAAACCGCGTCTTCGCAAGCTACGACGATATCGTGGCGAACTGTTGCGAGGCCTGGAACACGTTGATCAAGGACCCAGATTGCATGACCTCAATCGGATCGAGAA
>JACONG010000007.1 GCA_014323865.1 Rhodospirillales bacterium
ATATCCCGTCATGGTGGCTTTCCCGTTACGCGGGAGGGAAGACGGGGCGACAAGACTGCCAGCTGCAGCTGAATCAATCTTGTTGAACTTGTTGATGATTCCGTTACGATAGATGAACGGTTCAACTATTTTGTTTCGAAAACCTCCAGTGTGTCGGACGACAAGGGGTTCGGGACCCTGCTGGCCAGCAAATGTGAGTTCGGACACACTGGCGAGAGTCGCGGCCTCACCGGAATCGGCACCGGAATCTGCGTTGGCGGAAACCCCTGCAATCAGAAGCACAGCTGCAACAACGCTCGACAACTTGTTCATGGCCAACCTGTTCATGGTCGATTTCTCCCTGTTCGTCGACATCCTCGACGAAAGCCGACCATATCGGGTCGAAGGGCCGGGGGTCAAGCCTCGTTGGAACTTTTTTCGCTGACCGACGCGGACACGCACGCCGTCGATATTCAGCCCCTCAGGCATCGCGTTCAATTGAGATCGCGCGGAATGACACTGTCCCAGGTCTTCGCAAAGACCCGGCGATCACCTTCGAACGCCTCGCAGTTTGCCCAGAAGAGCCAGTCGGTGGCGCTGCAGGCCAGGGTCGAGCGGGTCTCTGTACGGATATCGAGATCATGCTCGTCGCTGCCGAAGCGATGGGTCCAGTGAACCGTCATGTGCGCCGAGGCCGGGTCGTTCTCCTTGATGTCGAAGGCCTGCCAGACGCGTGATCCGAAGGTCCAGCCGGTTTCGGGATCCCGGGTCAGGCCGCTGTCGTTGACGACCGTCATGCGGGTCTGGCCGGTGGTGTCGTCGTGTTCCACCCGGCGCTGGTAGTCGGCGGGTTCGAGGGTCTCTGTCTCCCAGGGTGCCGAACTCTCCGGCGGTCCGAACTGCCGCAGGGCTCCGTCCTCGGCACGGGCATCACGAAGCGGCAGGCCAAGTGACGATCGACCGGTGCGCAGCAACACCGTCACGGGCTCCGGCGACGGCCAGAACATCGGCCATAGGCTGTTGGACAGCGCGACACGGATACGGTGGCCGGCCGGGATGTGTTGTGCAATGTCGTTGAGCTGCAGGCGAACGCGATAGGTCTTGCCCGGGATGAGAGGTTCCGGGTGCTCGTGGCTGTCGCGGTGAGTCAGGTTCAGGGCGCCGTAGCTCACCCGGGTCGAGGCACCGTCCGGAGCAACGTCGCACAGCCGGGCGATCAGGAAGGCATTGGGACGGTCGGCGCTGACCTCAAGGTCGAGCACCGGTGCGCCCATGATCTCGACCGCTTCTGTCAGCGGTTCGGTCTCGAACACAATCGAACAGCCGTCATCTTCGCGCTGGTCGGCCGGGGCATCGGGTACGAGGCCGTAGCTGAACCATTCGCCCTGGCGCTGACCCATCGTCATCGGGGTGTGGATGATGGCGTCGCCGTCGTCGCCGGATTCGGTCGAGAGTGCGCCCCTGGAGTTCAGGTGAAGCGTTCTGGTTTCGATGTTGGGCGAGGGCCACGAAGGTTCGGTGACCCAACGGCCCGGATGTTCCGCGCGCCAGGTGGCGGGCGAAACGCTCTCCTGCATCCAGACCCGGTACTCCGGTTCGTTCATGATCCCGGTGTCGATGCCCTTCAGCCACTGATCCCACCAGCGCAGTGTTTCCTGCAGGAAGCCGATGCGCGGTCCGGGTGTGGCGAAGTGGGGATACTTGTGCGCCCACGGTCCGACCAGCCCCTTTTTCGGGCACGAGAGACCGGCCAGCATGCGCGGCACGGCATTGGAGTAACCGTCGGCCCAACCGCCTACGGCATAGACGGCGGCCTCGATGTCGCCGTGGTTCTCGATCACCGAGCCGTGCTGCCATTGCGCGTCACGGCGCTGGTGATGAAGCCACTTGATTATCCAGGGATCGTTCCGTTCGAGCCGTTCCAGCCACTGCGCCCGCCAGTCGTCGACCATGGCCGGATGCGGTGGTCGGGTCTGCATGCCAAACATGGTGGCGGCCCACGACAGATTGTCGTTGATCATGACGCCGCCCATGTAGTGGATGTCGTCGGCGTAGCGATCATCGGTCGAAGCAATCGTGACGATCGCCTTCAGCTCCGGCGGCTTGCGTGCGGCGACCTGCAGGCCGTTGAAGCCACCCCACGAGATTCCGATCATGCCGATCGCGCCCGTGCACCACGGCTGGGCGGCGATCCAAGCGAGGATCTCGAGCGCATCGTCCTGCTCTCCCTCAAGGTACTCGTCCTTGAGTATGCCGTCCGACTCCCCCGATCCCCGGATGTCGACGCGGACACAGGCGTAGCCGTTGCCGGCATAGTAGGGGTGGGTCAGCTCATCGCGAGCGCGCGTGCTGTCGACCTTTCGGTAGGGCAGGTATTCCAGAATGGCGGGAACCGGGTCCTGCTCGGCGTCAGTGGGCAGCCAGATGCGTGCTGCGAGTCTGGTGCCGTCGCTCATCGGTATCCACGTGTGCTCAATGACACGAATGCGGCGCGGAAACTGCGTGACGACGTCGATATCGTTGGTTGCCATGGTGTTGTTCTCCCTGCTTGTCGCGACGCTATCGGCGTTGTCGAACGCCTGCAATCGCCTTGCGCGACCGCAGGCCTGGTATGCCGCCTCGGCAGCCTCGAGATGCCCGCAGCGCGCTTCGACGCGGCCCAGATTGAAGAGATGAGGTGCCAAGGGCGACTTCGGGGTCTTCGCCCTTGTGGCGCGAGACGGCTTCACGCAGCGGGGTCGGACGTGCCCGGTGCCCTCATCTCACTCGGCCGCGTTGGCGGGAGCGGCGATGGTCAGCGCCGCTTCGGCGACGGCGAGAACCATGGATTCAAGGGCCGTCCGTACGGCCGCCATGCCGGGTCCGCGACGCATGGTTCGTTCATGCATGTAGAGGCCGCGGTTGAGTTCGATCTGGACAGCATGGATGCCAAAATCCGGACGCCCGTAGTGCTCGGTGATGAAGCCGCCGGCGTAGGGATCGTTACGCCGCACCACAAGCCCACGGTCGCGCAGGGCCTCGGTGGCGGCAGCCGTGATCAAGCGGTCGCACGACGCACCGAAGCGGTCGCCGATCACGACATCGGCATTTTGCTGATTGCCGTCGTTGCCGGTCGAAGGCATGGAATGGCAGTCGACCAGGCAGATTGATCCGAAGGTTTCGCGCCCCTCCTTGATCAGGGCCACCAGAGTGTCGTGATAGGGCACATAGCAACGCTTGATGCGGCGTTCTGCCTCGTCGGGCGGCAGCCTGCGCCTGTAGATCTCAGCACCACCGGCGACGACCCGGGGCACCGTTCCGAGCCCGGCCTTGACGCGCGGACTGCGGCTGTTGACCCAGCGTGGCAGCGCGGAATTGAACATCTGGGGGTCGAGCTCATAGGGTTCGCGATTAGGATCGAGATAGGCGCGCGGAAACAGCGCATGAACCGAAGCGATGCCGTGGTCGGTCACGCCCTCGATCAACTCATCGACGAAGGCGTCTTCCGAGCGTCGGATCGCCAGGTCGTCGAGCCGGCTGGAGGCCAGGAAATCGGGGCTGTAGTCACGGCCGCTGTGCGGCGAGGAAACGACCGCCGGTAGGCGCCACCGGTCGGGTTTCCGGAGCACCAGGACGTCTCCGGTCCCGTTGTCGTTTGCCCGTGTCACGGCTCCGATTTAGACTACACCCGTGGACATGTCATCCCCCGGTTGGGTGGGCTGTGCGGTGGGTTTGCGGTGCCGCTGGTCGGGACGGAAATAACGCCGATGGCGCGGATTCTCTTGGCAGCACAGGACGATGCGCTTCGAGGCTATCTCGCTAGAACTCTGCTTCGTCAGGGACACACGGTTTCACCCGTGTGCAGCGGCCGTGATGCGACCCCCATCTCGTGCCCGTCGCCTTTGATATCCTGATCACCCAGGACTGCATGGACGAGATCGACGGCCCTGAGCTCGCCCGGCGGGCCGGTGCGGCCGTTCCCTGCTTGCGGGTGTTGTCCCTCAATGGCTTTCGTGTTCTGCCGCTCAAGGAGTGCGCCCGACCCGTGTTTGATGACAACGTGCTCGAGCGGCCGTTCCATCTCAACAGGCTTTCCGACGAGATCGACAACCTTCTGGTTGCGTGATACGCGGAGAACCCGCCTTTCAGGAAAAAATGTCATGAACGACAACTCCGTCTTCGCCTCGATCGAGGATGCGGTCCGCGCCATTGCCGATGGCAAGCCTGTCGTGGTTGTCGACGACGAATCGCGTGAGAACGAGGGCGATCTCATCATGGCCGCCGATCGGGCGACCCCTGAAACGATCGCGTTTTTCGTGCGTTACACCTCGGGCGTCATCTGCGCGCCGATGGAGGGCGAGCGGCTCGACGAACTCGACCTGCCGCAGATGGTGCAGCACAACACCGAGCAGCACCGCACGGCCTTCACGGTTTCTGTGGACTACCGTTATGGCACCTCGACCGGCATTTCGGCCGCAGACCGTGCCAAGACGATCCGCGCGCTCACGGGCGACGGCGGCAACCGCGATGTGCGTGCCGGCGATTTCGCCCGGCCCGGCCACATCTTCCCCTTACGGGCGCGAGAAGGCGGTGTGCTGACGCGTGCGGGCCATACGGAAGCGGCGGTCGATCTGGCGCGCATGGCGGGCTGTTATCCGGCCGGCGCGATCTGCGAGATCGTCAACGACGACGGCACGATGATGCGTCTGCCCGATCTCATCCCTTTCACGCGCGAGTATGGCCTGCATCTCATCTCGATTGCCGACCTTATTGCTTATCGCCGGCGTAACGAGAAGCTGGTCGAGTGCGTGGAGACCGCGCCCTTCCAGACCAGCCATGGCATGTTCGTGGCCCATGTCTATCGCTCCATGGTCGACGACACTGAGCACCTCGCCCTGGTCAAGGGCGATCCCCTGGCCGAGGTCGAGGGCGTTCTGGTCCGCGTGCATGCGGCAAGTGCCATCGACGATGTCTTCGGCGGCATGCGGGGGGCAGGCCGAAGCCTGATCGATCTCGCCATGGAACGGCTGGCGGCCGAGACCGTCGGCGTTCTGCTTTACCTACGCGGTACACAGGGTTGGGGCCTGGGTCTGGGACGTCGCCGCGTCTACGACCAGGACAATGCCGATCAGAACGACGTGCTGCATGGCTCGGACTGGCGTCAGTACGGCACCGGCGCACAGATTCTCTACGATCTCGGCCTGCGCGACATCCGCATCCTGACCAACAATCCGGCGCGCTACCGCGCGATCGAGGGCTACGGCCTGACGATTTCCGGCAAGGTGGCGTTCACCGAGGCAGGCCCGGCCGAGGACGCTGTCGCCGAGGGGGCCTGACGTCGTGACCACCTCACCGCGTCCGGCAATCGCGGCATTGGAGTCCTATGTCGGCGCCGAGACCACGATCCCGGGATTCGATACGCCCATCCAACTCGGCAGCAACGAACTCGGCTTTGCGCCGAGCCCTGAGGTAGCGGCAGCGATCCGGGCCACGGCCCAAGAGGGCCAAGCCTACAGCGACGTCGACCAAGTTGATCTGCGTGATGCGCTGGCCCGTTGCCATGGTCTCGATCCTGCCCGGATCCTCTGCGGTTCCGGCTCGATGGAGATCATGGCGCAGCTCGCCCAATGCTACCTGGAGCCGGGCCGCGCCATGGTCATGAGCCAGTACGGCTACCGCTTCCCCAAGACGCTGGTGGAGATCAACGGCGCCGATGTGATCTTGGCGCCCGAGCGCGATCTCACAATGGACGTCGATGCCATGCTCGCGGCCGTGACGCCCGAGACCGCGATTGTCTTTGCCGTCAATCCGAATAACCCGACGGGCACCCTGGTGCCGTTCTCCGAGATTCGTCGCTTGGCCGAGAACCTGCCGTCCAATGTCATGCTCTGGCTCGACGGGGCCTATGGCGAATTCGTCGACCGCGATGACTTCGACACCGGCGAATGTCTGATCGACGAGGGATTCAACGTCGTCACCCTGCGCACCTTTTCGAAGGTTTACGGGCTGGCCGGACTCCGCGTTGGATGGGCCTATGCGCCCGAGGATATCGTGGCGACAGTCAAAAGGATGCGGACCCTGGGCAGCATTCCGACCCAGTGCCTGGCGGGTGCGACTGCGGCGGTCGCCGACCAAGACCATGTTGCCGCCGTGCGGCGCAAGACACTCGATCTGCGCAACCGCTTCACCGATCAGCTCCGCCAGTTCGGTCTGAAGCCGGTTCCGAGCGAGGCGAGCTTCGTCCTGGTCGAGATTCCGGAGAGCCTCAGCATGGACGGCGAGGCGTTCTATCAGGCCGTGAAGGCCCGGGGCATCCTGCTGCGCCGGGTCGCCAACTTCGACCTGCCGAACCACCTGCGCATCAGTATCGGCGCACCCGACGAGATGACTACCCTCAGCGACGTTCTGGCTGACATCCTAGGATAGTCCCGCGACCGCGACGGTGCTGTTGCAAAGCGCCCGTGCTTTGGCTATCTACATCGTCTTCTCGCGAAGGATGGGCGCATAGCTCAGCGGGAGAGCACTACGTTGACATCGTAGGGGTCGCTGGTTCAATCCCAGCTGCGCCCACCATCCTTATGTCGCTGTCGGACCGGATGCCGGGACAGCAAAACAGGTCCCAGGTGCCGCCCACCACGTCGCTGCCCTCAAGGATCTCGTAGCTCTTGTCCGGGCACATGGTCTGCAGGTGCCATGCGGCACTCACGCCCGAGATGCCCGCACCGACGATGATGACATCGGCCTGTTACATAACGGCTCCGTTGTTGGCGCACATGACAATATATGAACGCAAAGAGAGCGATCAAAGTGGGATGATCATGCTGCGGTTGCGGCGATCTCTGCGGCGAATCGACGTGACTGGCGCCTGAAGCGCAGGGTCATGAGGATCGACGCACCCAGCATGGCGCTCGCCATGCCGGCCCAGATGCCGGCACCGCCCAATTTGAGTTCGAACCCGAGAACATAGGCTATCGGGAAGCCGAGCCCGGCGCTGGTCCCGACCGCGATCAGCATGGGGACTGTCGTGTCCTTCAATCCCTGTAGCGCACCGCGGGCGGCTATCTGCACGGCGTCCGCAATCATGAAGAACGCAGCGACGCTCAGAAGGACTGCGGCGAGATTGAGTGCCTCCGTGTTGGCGGCGTCGGCCGGATCGAGAATCAGACCGGCGACCGATCGGCCGGCGAACCAGAACACCATGACCGGAAGCACCGCAATCAGACCGGCGAGCGCCGTTGCGGTCCATCCGGCGCGGACGACCCCATCAGGATGGCGTGCGCCGGCGGCACGTCCCACGCGGACGGCGCCGGCCTGAGCCAGTCCAACCGGGATCATGAAGACGAACCCGTAGCACTGTCCTGTCACGGCGTGGGCGGCGAGCGCCTCGACGCCCAGTCGTCCCATCATCGACGTCGTCACGAAGTACATGCCCATCTCGGCAATCTCGATGAAGGCGATCGGTGTGCCCACCTTCACGATTTCGCCGATCACGGGCCACTTGATGCGCCAGAACCGCCCCAGCAGACGATAGCGACGGAACTTGCGATCCCGCACGATGAAAACGAGCAAGGCGGTGAACATCACCCAGTTCACGACCAGGCTTGCGATGCCCGCGCCTTCAAGGCCCATGTTGGGTGCGCCGAAGTTGCCGAACATCAACGTGTAGTCGAGCAGCGCATTAAGGCCGATGCCGCAGACGGTGATCACGAGCACCGCCCGAGGGCGTGTGTGGGCGGCGAGGAACTCGGTAAGAACGGCGAACCACAGCGAGGGCACAAGACCCCAAAGGAGCCAGCGCAGATAGGCCTGTCCGTCGTCGGCCACCTGCTGATCCTGCCCGAGGAACACGAGGATCGGGCCTGAGTACCAGGAGATGAATGACACCGGGATGGTAAGGCACACCGCGAGCCATGCCGCGTTGCGCATGGTCGGCCTGATCCCGCGAAAACGCCGGGCACCCAGATGCTGGGCCATGATCGGCGTTGCGCCGGTCAGGACGCCCATGGCGAAGGCGGTGAACACCCAATAGAACGTGCGCGCGAGTTCGCCCGCCGCGATCGCCTCGGTGCCGATCCAGCCCATCATGATGACGTCGGTCATCATGATCGCCATGTAGGAGAGATGGGTCAGCGCCAGCGGCACCGCGAGATGAACGATGGCGCGGGGCTCGCGCAACCAGAGAGACAGGGAACTCATGGAAAGTCCGATCTTGGTCGGAGGGACAAGAGGACGGCCGTCAGGGCGAGAACGGTTGCGGTGTTACCGGGATGGACTGGTGTGCCAGTCGTAACAAGCGGCTTGCCGATGCGGTCGTCAATGACCAGCGCCCGGCCTAAAGGCCAGGTCGGGTGCAGCACAGGTCGCTGCAGTCAGACGATGCCGATGAACATGCGCGCCCCTATAAGGGGAATGTCGGACCGGAGCAACGCTACGCCGCGAGATCGTGGGCGCCCGGCTGGCCAAGATGTGACCGATCGACCATCACGAGCCGGCCCAAGTTTGGTTGCATCGTGATCGCTGGAAGGTTCTGGAGGATTCTGTGACGGGACAAGAACGATGCCGACCCCTGGTGGGCTGCCGATGTCGCCGCCACGATCGGCTCTTACAACGCTGTCGTGAAGGTTGCGGATGCTGCTGGCATTGAGCTGGAGCCGGCGACGGCCGAGATGACCGTCGACATCCGTGCCGATCTGGGGCTCGTCGATGCCAAAGAGTGATCTCTGCGAACGGCTTGAGAGCGATGGGGCTCTGGTTGACGACTGGATCGCCTACACGTCAGGCCACAAGGGGAAGAGCGCTGCCTACGAACGGATGGAGTTGCTCGTCCGCGAGCAGTCCTGGGTCGCGCTGGGGCCATCTGCGCAACCGCCGAACGCACAGACGATGTGCGCCTTCTTGCCAGTCTTGACGTCGGGCCTCTTGAAGACCTGCTCAATCATCATGGAATCGACCTGATCGACTGCATCGAACAACTTGCGTGTTGCGATCGGCAGTTTTGTCAGACTCTTAACGGTGTCTGGCGCAATGGCATCAACGAGGCGGTTTGAGCCCGAATCATAGTGTTTCGAAAGCCGCCGGACCGAGTGCGGACCCATGGTTCGCATGAACAACCATATGGCCCCGCGCATCGCTAGTGGCCTCGCCGAACGCGCCCCCTATGCCTCCTGACCTCACTTGATTGTGCCATCAATGACTGAGCCTTCCATCTAACCTGTCACCCCGGACAAGGGCCGTAGGCCCACCGATCCGGGAGCCTGGGCCACACCGATGTCTCGTAACGGGATCGCGGCTCTCTCGTTGGTCGGCCGGGATGCACTCAGGAATTGGTTCACACTGCCGGGCGCATGGTGTCGCGCGGCAGCACGATGTTGAAGGCATCGCGTATGGCCTGGTCGACCTCTTCCGTAATGTGCGCGGGGAAGTGCTCCGACAGAAGCGCCTTCTTGCGACTGATGGCGTTCTCGATCAGGTCGGGCTTGTCCTTCTCGAGCCACTCCTTGGGACTGCTGCGGTCGCCGAGCGTCGGATAGACGTACTCGGTCTGCATCAGGCTCAGCGTCTGGCCTGCGCCGAGGTAGTGGCCGGGGCCACCCATGCAGACCTCCTTCATGGTCTCAAGCGCCATGGTGTCGTCGCTGACCTCAATGCCGCGCACACAGCGCATACAGGCTGCGATCACGTCGTTGTCGACGAAGAGTGCTTCAAGGCAGTGGCTTAGCAACGAGGCGTGCATGCCGACGCTCTCGTAGATCATGTTAAGACCCGAGAGACCGGCCATGACGTTCGCCATGCCGCGCTCGAACCCGGCCTGCATGTCCATCTCCTTGGAATCGGACATCGCGCAGGCCGATCCGCCGGGCAGGTCGTAGTAGCGCGCCATCTGGCCGCAGGCCGCCGTCAGCAGGCCCTGTTCAGGCGAGCCGCCCGACATTGCACCGGTGCGCAGGTCGGAGACGAAGGGCCAGGTCCCGAAGATCGCGGGATGCCCGGGTGCCATGGCGTTGACGTAAACCACGCCCGCGAGACACTCGGCAACCGCCTGGACAACCGCGCCGGCGAGCGGGGCAGGAGCCGTTGCACCCGCCTGGCCTGCCGACAGCAGCAGGATCGGCATGCCGCCCCGAATCAGGGTCTCCATCACCAGGCAGCTTTCGGTCGCGAACTTCATCGGCGGCACGACGAAGCAGTTCGAGTTCGAGACGAAGGGCCGTTCGCGCCAGGCTTTCTCGGAGCCCGCCACCATGTGGAGCATCTCGAGCCCCCGGGCCGCGTTCTTCCACTCGGTGAACGAGGTGCCGACATGCTTGGTTGTGCCCGATACGCAGGCGTAGAGCGTGTTGAGGTCCATGTCGGTGGGATCAGGCGTATCGCGCGGGGTTAGCGTGCGCTGGAAGAAGTGGATGTTGTCGAGGCTGTCGACCACACGGGCAGAGTTATAGAGGTCCTCGACCGTCGGTTCGCGGTTCTCGCGGGTTTCGGGATCGTAGACGAACACCGCCGCGCCGGCCGATCCGAAGTGGACGCGGTAGCCGCCGGGCTGGATGTCGTACTGCGGGTCCTGGCCGTGCAGCGTGATGTCACGTGCGGCCTTGGCCACCATGTCCTCAACCAGCGCGTGAGGGAATCGGATGCGGCCGTCGGCGCCCTGTATGGCACCCGCACCCGTCAGGATCTCGACGCCGCTGTCGGGTGCGTCGGCTAGGCCGACCTCCTCGAGCGCCTGGAGCGCCGTGGCGTGGATCTTGTCTTGGTCGATGGCGGCCAGCGGCTTGTACCAGCCGCCTTCCATACCCGGACGCACAGGCCGCATGTTCTCCGGCAACGGTGCGGCACGGGCCGCCTTGCGGGCGGCGCGGCCCCCAGGACGGCGGCTGCGGGGGACGCTATTGTCGGAAACGCTGGTGTCGGTCATGGTCTGTTTCCTTCCGATCTGACCGTGTCAACGAAACTCAAAAACTACATCCGGACTCGTTCAGCCTTGGGATCATACATCGGCTTGAGCGAAGCTTCCGCAGCCATGCGCACGCCGGCGATTTCGACCTCCCAGGACGAGCTGGTGATGTCTTCGTCCTTCTCGCCGGGTTCGACCGGGACATAACCCATGCCGATCGCGCCGCCGAGGAAGTGGCCGTAGTTGCCCGAGGTCAGATGGCTGACGATCTTGCCGTCCCTGACCAGGGGCTCGTTGTGATAGACGAGTGGCTCCGGGTCCTTGAGCTTGAACTGCACCATGCGGCGCTTCAGGCCTTCTTCCTTCTTCCGCATCACGGCGTCGCGGCCGATGAAGTCCGGCTTCTGCACGCGCACGGCGAAGCCCAAGCCTGCCTCAAGGACGTGATCCTCGTCGGTGATGTCGTGGCCGAAGTGACGAAAGGCTTTCTCGATCCGGCAGCTGTCGAGCACGTGCAGACCGGCGAGCTTGAGGCCGTGGGCGGCACCGGCTTCCTCGAGCACCTCGAAAACATGGGCCGTCAGGTCGGTGCTGGGGTAGAGCTCCCAGCCGAGTTCGCCGACGTAGCTCACGCGATGGGCGCGACAGACGCCATAGCCAATCTCGATCTCGCGCATGGTCCCGAAGGGGTGCTCCTCGTTGGAAAGGTCGGCGGGCGAGGTGGCGCTGAGCACGTCTCGCGCCTTGGGACCCATCAGACAGAGCACGGATTCGGCGGCCGTCACGTCGGTATAGACGATATGGGCGTCGTCCGGCGTGTGGCGCTTGAGCCAGACCATGTCGCGCACCAGCGAGGCACCGGGCACCACGATCAGGTATTCGGTCTCCGAAAGCCGGGTAACCGTGCAGTCACTCTCAATGCCGCCCCGACTGTTGAGGAACTGGGTGTAGATCAGCTTGCCCGCCTCGACATCTACGTCGTTGGCGCAGATCCGGTTGAGCACGGATGTGGCGTCGCGGCCCTCCGCTCGGATCTTGCCGAACGACGTCATGTCGAACAGGCCGACGCCTTCGCGCACGGCCATGTGTTCCTGGGCGGCGTACTCGAACCAGTTCTGGCGCTTCCAGGAGTACTCGTACTTCGCCTCGACTCCCTCGGGCGCGAACCAGTTGGCACGCTCCCAGCCGGCGGTGACACCGAAGCAAGCACCACGCGCCTTGAGATGCTCGTGGAGCGGCGAACGGCGCACGCCACGCGCCGTCTCAGGCTGGCGGTAGGGGAAGTGGTCGGCATACAGCAGGCCGAGCGACTCGCTGACCCGCTCCTTGAGATAGTGCCGGCTCTTCTGGAACGGCTGGACCCGGCGGATGTCGATGTTCCACAGGTCGAACGGCGGCTCGCCGTCGTTCATCCACTGGGCCAGCGCCATGCCTGCGCCGCCCGACGATACGATGCCGATCGAGTTGTACCCGCATGCCATGAAGTAGTTCTGCAGCTCCGGCGCCTCACCCAGGTAGTAGCTGTCGTCAGGCGTGAAGCTCTCGGGTCCGTTGAACCAGGTGCGGATGCCCGCTTCACCCAGCATCGGCATGCGGTTGATGGCCTTTTCCAGCACCGGCATGAAGTGCTCAATGTCCTCGGGCAGCTGGTCGAAGCAGAAGTCCTCAGCGATACCGTTCATGCCCCAGGGCTTGGCGTTGGGCTCGAAGGCGCCGAGCATCATCTTGCCCGCGTCCTCCTTGTAGTAGGCCCATTCCTCGGGTACGCGCAGCACCGGCACTTGGCTCAGACCCTCGATCGGCTCGGTGACGATGTAGAAGTGCTCGCAGGCGTGCAGGGGGATGTTGACGCCCGACATGGCGCCGAGTTCACGCGCCCACATGCCAGCGCAGTTGACCACAAACTCGCTCTCGATCGTGCCTTCGGTGCCGTCGTCGCCCTTCCACGCGACTCCGGTCACCTTCTTGCCGTCGTCGTGCACGGCCGTGACCTTCACATTCTCGACGATCTTCACGCCATTCTGGCGCGCACCCTTGGCGAGCGCCTGGGCGATGTTGGCGGGATCGCACTGGCCGTCGAGCGGCAGATGGACGGCGCCGACAAGATCGTCGGTGTTGAGGTGCGGGTAGAGTTCCTTGACCTCGGAAGCGGTGACCTCGTTGACGTCGACACCGAAGGCGCGGGCCAGAGAGGCGGTGCGGTAGATCTCCTCCTTGCGCTCCTCGGAGAGCGCCACGGTGATCGAGCCGTTCTGCTTCATGCCCGTGGCGATGCCGGTCTCTTCCTCGAGCCTGGTGTAGAGATCGGCCGAGTACTTCGCGAGTCGGGTCATGTTCTGGCCGTTGCGCAGCTGGCCGACGAGACCGGCGGCATGCCAAGTGGTGCCACAGGTGAGCTGCTTGCGTTCGAGCAGGATCACGTCGGTCCAGCCGAGCTTGGCCAGGTGATAGGCGACCGAGGCGCCGGAGACACCGCCGCCGATGATGACCGCGCGGGCCTTGCTTGCAATCTTGGGCATCGGTCTAGCTCCGGAGGCTTTCGTTGTCGGGGTCGAACAGCGGTTGGTCTGGCTGTACGGTTGCCGGGTAGCGCTCGCCATACATCTCAATCTCGAGCTCCGTGCCCGGCTCGGCCAAGTCGGCGCGCACCATGCCGAGCGCGATCGACTTGTCGATCCGGTGGCCCCATCCGCCCGAGGTGGTCTCGCCGACCATGTCCTCGCCCTTCCACACCGTCGACATGTAGGGCGCGTCGTAGTCGCCGGCTTCGACGATCATGGTGGCGAAGCGCTTCTTCACACCCTGCTGGCGTTCGTTCTCCAGCGCCGCCTTGCCCTTGAAGCTCTCTTTATCCCACTTCACGAAACGCTCCAGGCCGCCCTGCAGGATCGTGTAGTCGGTCGAGAGATCGCCTTTCCAGGAGCGGTAACCTTTCTCAAGTCGCAGGCTGTTCAGCGCGAACATACCGAACGGCTTGAGGCCGTGGTTCTTGCCGGCCTCTATCAGTGCGCCATAGACCTTCGACGTATCGGCTGACTGACTGTGGATCTCCCAGCCCAGTGCACCAGCATAGGAGACACGCAGAAGCAGCACCTCGCAGCCCGCGATGGTCGCATTCTGCCAGGTCAGCCACGGCATTGAGACATCAGCGTCGCTGATCTCTGCGAAGAGTGCGCGAGCGTTCGGGCCCGAGACGATCTGTGTGCAGCGCTGGCCGGTCTGGTTCTCCAGCGTGATACCGGAGCTCTCCGGAATGTGCCGCTCGAGCCAGTCGCGGTCGTGCCACTGGGCGGCACCCGCACTGATCAGGTACATCTCGTCCTCGCCCAAGCGAATGATCGAGAGCTCGGTGATGATCCGGCCCGCGTCGTCGGCGAAGTAGCCAAGACCGATACGGCCGATCTTCGGAATGCCGCCGGTGATCATGCCGCGCAGCCAGTCCTTGGCACCCTCACCCTTGAGGTGGAACCAGGAGAAGCCGGGCAGGTCGAGCACGCCAACAGCGTCCCGCACGGCGAGGCACTCCTCGCGGATGCGCTGGTACCAGGGGCCTGCGCGGCTCCAGGTCTGGGTCGACTCTTCACTGATGTCGTCGCCATCCTGCGCGAACCAGTTGGCGCGCTCCCAGCCGCTGTAGGCGCCCATCTGACCGCCCATGCCTGTGATCTGGTCGTGGACCGGCGAGACCCGCTTGTCGCGGCCGGCGGGCCATGCATGTGCGGGGAAGTGCATGGCGTATTCGTGGCTGTAGACCTCCATCGCCTTGGCGATCGCGTGGTTGCGGTCGGCGTAGTCGGTGAAGCGGCGGGGGTCGCACGACCACATGTCCCACTCGGTCGCACCTTCGATGACCCATTCGGCCAGTACCTTGCCCGCACCGCCGGCCTGGGCGATGCCGAAGGTGAAGACGCAGGCCTCGAAGGCGTCGGGCACGCCGGGCATCGGGCCGATCAGCGGATTACCGTCGGGCGCATAGGGAATCGGGCCGTTGATCACCCGGCTCACGCCGCCGGTCGCGAGCAGTGGCACACGGGCCATGGCGTCTTCGATGTACCACTCCAGCCGCTCCAGATCGTCGGGATAGAGCTGGAACGAGAAGTCGTCGGGCATGGGATCGTCGCCCGTCACCCAGTGCGCCTTGCAGTTGCGCTCGTAGGGGCCGAGGTTCAGGCCGAACTTCTCCTGGCGCAGGTAGTAGCTGCTGTCGACGTCGCGCAGCAGCGGAAGCTTCTTGCCGGTCTTGGCGGAGTAGGCCTCGAGCTCGGGGATCTGTTCGGTCAGCATGTACTGGTGCGACATGGAAACACAGGGCACGTCGCGGCCGAACATCGCGCCGACCTCACCTGCGCGGTAGCCCGCGGCATTCACGACATACTGGCAGCGGACGTCGCCGTGGGGCGTTTCGATGACCCACTCGCCGCCGTCGCGGCGTACGCCCGAAACCGGGCAGAAGCGCACGATCTTCGCACCAAGGTCGCGGGCGCCCTTGGCCAGCGCCTGCGTGAGCTGCGCGGGATCGATGTCGCCGTCGTAGGGGTCATACAGCCCGCCTTCGAGGTCGTGGGTCTTCAGGAATGGACAGAGCTCCATGAGCTCATCGTTCGTGCACATCTTCACGTTCATGTTCTGGTAGCGGCCCATGCTGCAGACGCGCTCGAACTCGAGCATGCGGTTCCGGGAATGCGCCAGCCGGATCGAGCCGGTGACGTGATAGTTCATCGGATAGTCGACCGCGTCGGCCAGACCGCGGTAGAGCTCGGTCGAATAGCGCTGCATGTTCATGACCGACCAGCTCGCCGAGAAGGTCGGGACATTGCCGGCGGCGTGCCATGTCGAACCCGAGGTCAGCTCGTTCTTTTCGAGCAGCAGGCAATCGGTCCAGCCTGCCTTGGCGAGGTGGTAGAGGCTGGAGGCGCCTACCGCGCCGCCGCCGATGATCACGACCCGTGCCGTGCTGGGGAGATCAACCATGTCCTGTCCTCCTTCGACGCCGTCCCTAGTAAACAGGCGGCGAGACAATCCAGATCACAACGGCCTCATCTGCACCGGCGTTGCGCCAGCGGTAAGGCTCTTCTCGAAAACGAAAGCTGTCGCCGGCTTCGAGCCGGAACCAGGTGCCGGAAATCTCCAGGTCGAGCGTGCCGGCGATAATGTAGCCGGCTTCCTCGGTCATGCGGGTCACCGGCTCTGCCAGCCGGGCACCCGGGGCGAAGACCGAACGCACGACCTCGTAGCTGCCGGTTAGGTCGGGCGAGAGCAGCTCCTCGACCAGGCCTTCCTCACTGTTGCCGAGCGGTCGTCGGGCGCTGGCGCGGACCACACGGCCACGTTCGTCGGCTGGTGCATCGTCGTTGTGGAAGAAAAACCCGATCGGCAGGCCGAAGAACTCCGAGGCATGGCGCAGGTCGCGGATGGCGGGTTCGTTGACGCCACGCTCGACCTGACTGAGCCAACCGACGGAACGACCGAGGGTGAGCGCCAGTTCGGCGATCGTCAGCCCGCGTGCCTTGCGCAGGGCGCGAAGCTCCGCGCCGACGCCTGGGACATCGGGTGACTCGGGCAGGGGGTGATCGGAAACAACACCAACGGCCATAGGCGACCATCTTCGCTAAAATGAATGTTTGATCCTGATTATTCACTTTTCTGACTTTCAAGCAACAAAAATTCATCCCATATCGAGTGATTCTGTGGTGATTTCCGCCCCCGCGCCGCGCCGTGATGCTCTAGAGTACACGCGTGCCCACAACCGGTAACGTGCCATGACCGCCGCTTCAGACGGCGCGCGGCGGCGTTCTGACCTCAATTTCGACGGCCGCTACAAGATCGACGTGTCCAAGGTCGACACGAGCGTCCTGTGGCGCATAACGCAGATGGCTTTCCAGAACCGCTGGCGCATGGCGATCGCGATCACCGCCGCCGTGGCGGCCGGTGTGTTCCAGCTCTTCGTGCCCCAGTTTCTCGGTCGCGCGGTCGACGAGGCGCAGGGGCTCCTGACAACGGCGGCCTCTACAGCCGGCTCTACCACATGAACTACGCCAGCTTCGACGACATCCCCGAGGAGGAGATCGCGAAGCTCACCAAGACGGACGGCGAGACCTGACCGGTCGCCGTCCCATCAGGTTTGCCGGCCTGACCTCGACATAGGTGTGCGTTAGACTGGCGAACGAACAAGGAGGCAGGTCGATGTCTGCAGCACTCCATGATGTCGTCATCAGCGCCGACTCCCATGTCGGCGAACCCGATGCCATCAGGCCCTATTTCCCCAAGGATATGCGCGACAAGCTGCCGGAGTTCCGGCAGGGTGACGACGGCCATTTCCGCATCTATGTCGACGGTGTCGAACGCGAGGGCGCGCTCAAGAAGGCGTGCAACGAGGTCGACCTGATGAAGGAGTTCCGGCTTGACCCAGCGCTCGGAACCGACATCGATCGGCTCTATCGCGACATGGCCCTGGAGGGCGTCGATGCCTCGGTGATCTTTCCAAACATCGGACTGGCCTGCTCCCGCGGCAACGACGATGCAGCCTACTATCATGCGTGGGCGAGGGCCCATAACGACTTCGTCTGGGATGTATTCGGCCCGGTGCACCATCGGCTGAAGCCCGCTGCGATGCTCGCGGTCGATGACATCGACGAGATGCTCAAGGAGGCGCGACGTTCCCTCGACCGCGGCTTCTGCACGCTCTTCGTGCCGGCCAATGTTCCCTGGCTGCCCTATCGCGCGAAAGAGTACGAGCCGCTCTGGGAGATGGCCGAAGAGGCGGGTATCCCGATCACCTTTCATATCTTCAGTGGCAACCTGGCATTCGACGCCGATTTCATCGATCTCGGTGCGATGAACGACGAACGCATTGCCGCCTACCGGACGTACGTTGAGAACGACGACGAGGAATACGAACACCTCAACGCGACGGTGACCGGGATGCTGGCAGGCATGTCGCCCATCGTGGAACTGACCGGCTCCGGCATCCTGGAGCGCCACCCGAACCTGAAGATGGTCGTCACGGAATGTGAGTGCGGTTGGCTGGCCTGGGTGCTGCACGCCATGGATCAGATGCAGCGCCAGCGTCATCTCGGCATGAAGCCCCTGAAATTAAAGCCCAGCGAATATTTTCTGCGCCAGGGTGCGATCACGATCACTGACGATCCCATCGCGCTTCACAACGTGCCCTTCACCGGCACGGACGTCCTGCTGTGGGGCAACGACTACCCCCACGACGAGGGCTCGTTCCCCGAGAGCGCGAAGCACATCCAGACGATCCGCGACACGCTGACGCCCGAACAGGCGCATCACGTGCTCTGCGGCAATGCCGCTCGGCTCTACGGGTTCGACCTTGATCAGTTACAGGTGACCCGCGACGAGGTCACCAGACACGCGGTATAAGGCGACTCGCCCTACATTTCTTCCGCCATGCCACAGGTTGACCGGAACATCCATTATCCACACTCGTCAACGGTTCGTTCGGCCGTCGATGGATAGCCCGGTCAAGCCGGGCTATGACGGAGCAGGGTGCTCTTGGCCATCCGCCAGATGGCGTAGGCGCTTAGTCCAGAGCGGCGTGAGGCATGCGGAGTTGTTCATGCCAGTCCTGCCGCAGTGTTGCAGCCTGATTGGCGAAGCCGTCGCCGGTCTCCGCGCAATGGACGATGCGGTCGGCACGGAAGTGCCGGAACGCCGTGCGCAGCTCGCACCATGCCGCGAGCACCGTTGTTTCGGTGTAGTAGATAACCGCCAAGGGAAAGACCGTGCGGTCCGTCTCCCTTCCGTCACCGTCCCTGTAGAGCAGGCGAAGCCGCAGGTCGTCGCGGACGGCACGGCGCAGCAGGCCCATGTCGACATTGTCGGGATCGGCTGCCCCGAAGCGGGAGATGACGAAGCGGCCGTCGTCGAGATCGCGCCCGAGCGCCTCGGGCAGAACCTCGGCGATCTTGGCGGCGACCCGATCCGCGGCGGCCTCAAGCCCCTTGTCGCCGATGCGCTGCAGGAGCCCCAGCCCGACCACGATGGCTTCGATCTCCTCCCGGTCGAACATCAACGGCGGCAGGTCATAGCCGGGCCGCATGATGTAGCCGATGCCCGCGGCACCTTCGATTGGGACGCGCATTGCCATCAGAGCGGCGATGTCGCGATAGATCGTGCGCGGGGTCACCTCGAGCGCTTCGGCAAGCTGTGCTGCCGTCATTGATGAGCGGGCCCGGCGCAGGATCTGGATCAACTCGAACAGGCGGTCGGCGCGGCGCATCGCATGATATCTCCATGGCAGGCAGGGTGCCCGTTCATTCCTGACAGCATGCTGTCAGGAGCCATGGGTGATAGTGCCTGAAATGTCAGGAGGATGTCATGCCCAACCCCCAGCCCGCCCTGGATCAGCGCTTCACCGACTTCATCGAACGTCAGCAAATGTTCTTTGTCGCAACGGCGGCCGAAGACGGTCGTGTCAACGTCTCGCCCAAGGGGCTCGACAGCTTGCGCATTCTCGCGCCCGATCGTATCGTCTGGCTGAACCTGACCGGCAGCGGCAATGAAACCTCCGCCCATCTCCAGGTCAAGAATCGCATCACGCTGATGTTCTGCGCGTTCGAGGGCGCTCCGATGATCTTGCGGGTTTACGGCTCGGCCCGTCTGCTGCATCCACGCGATGACGGCTGGAGCGAGCTGCTCGGCCTTTTCCCCGTCATGGCTGGCTCGCGCCAGATCTTCGACATCGCCATTGATCGGGTCGAGCCATCCTGTGGCAGCGGTGTGCCGCTCTATGCCTACAAGGGACAGCGCGGCAAGACACAGCTCGTGCCGTTCTACGACAAGATGGGCGAAGAAAAGGTGCGCCAGTATTGGGACACCAAGAACAAGGTGAATATCGACGGCCTGGCGACGGGAATCTGAACCCGTGCGATTAAGCGCCACCGTCCGTTCAGACGGCGGTTGCCACCACGGTGTTGCGCGCTCGGAAGTGCCCGACAAGCGACACGCCGCCAAGGCTCTTGTGCTAAGACAGGAGTTGTCCTGCACAGAGTACAGGCTCACCATGTGAATGTGGTCTTCCAGTCTTTTGCTGAACACACTGGTCAGGCGAGTGAACCAGCGCATACCCATCCGCATGGTCAGGCTCTGGCGCTTCACATAGTTGGTGCTGACGTGCTTGGGATCGGTAGAGCCTTCCAACCATTGCTTCTTGATGCGCCCGTGCACTCAAGCGTGGCTGTACTTTCGCTCATGGCTCTTGCCGTCCGTCTGGTAGCCGTACAGTTTCACCAGTTTGGCGCGCATCTACATCCGGCTTCAATCGCGGTCCAAGTCCAAACATCGCCCGCACCTTCAGGGGGGACTTTGCCTTCTCAATGTTCTTAGCCTTGGCATAAGAGAATGACCAGATTGACAGTTAGAAAGTAAAACATTCACTTTTATTTCTCATGATCTTTGTCACCGAACCAATTAATCTACTAGTCATCTTTAAGAGTTGACCTGAGTCGTGCGCTGTGGTATGGTTTAATGTCAAATCGGCTTAGACGAAGCGTGTATGGACTCGGCAAAGTGATTTTTGTATGCGAAATGTATAACAAGGCTTCGCGATGCCCAGTTTCAGGGCACAAATCGAGGGAGGACTCCACCATGTGTCAGGTTTTTGCCGGTCAGGATACCGTGCGTTATGCCTGTATCACCCGTCGGTTGCGTCTGAACGGACAGAGCACCAGCATCCGGCTCGAAAACGCATTTTGGGATATTCTAGACGATATCGCCGCCAACGAGGGCGTTTCAACCCCACATTTCTTGTCGAAGCTTCATGACGAGGTTCTCGAACTGCGAGGCGAGCCATCCAATTTCACCTCCCTGTTGCGCTGCGCCTGCCTGAAATTCCTAGAGCTTTCGCCAGACCGAAAGCCCGCGGCCATCGCAGCCGAGTAACTCGCATGATCCCGTAAAAGAAAAATTTCAAGGGTAGTATCCGCATACTACCCAGCCTCCCGGAATGGCTGTCTAAGCTGCAGGGCAAGACATGAAAGCTGGACAGGAGGCCAACTTTGGCCAAAAGCATTCACTCCATGATCCGCGTGCTGGACGAGGATCGTTCGGTGGCGTTCTACCGCGAAGCTTTCGGCCTCGAATTGGCGGACCGTCTCGACTTTCCTGATTTCACGCTGATCTACCTGAGCAACGCCGAGGCGGAGTTCGAGGTCGAACTGACTGTCAACAAAAGCCGGACAGAGCCTTATGACCTGGGCGACGGTTACGGGCACCTGGCGGTTTTGGTCGATGACCTCGATGCTGAACACGCGCGTTTGGAGGCCGCCGGTCTCGCCCCGCGCAAGCTCGTCACCTTTGCGCCGGCAGGTAAGTTTGTTGCCCGGTTCTTCTTCATCGCAGATCCCGACGGTTACCAGATCGAAGTTCTGGAACGGGGCGGGCGTTACCAATGATCGCAAAAAGAAGGAATGGAGACATGTCCGACATGCAAGACCTGAGCGTGCTGACACGCCGAGACCTGCTGAAGCGCGCCAGCGCGGCCAGCGCGTCCCTCGTCGTGGGTGCCGGATTTCTGGCCGCCCCCAATGCGGCCTAAGCCTATGCTCCCACATCGCTGGATGCCGAGACCTTTGCAACCCTCGTGCAGATGGCACGTGACATCTATCCCCACGACAAGGTGGGCGACGAATTCTACGTGATCGCCGTCAAGGGATACGACACCCCCGAGGCCGCCCCCGGCATTGCGGACGGCATCGCAGCGCTGAATGCCGCTGCCCAGGGCAGAGGCTTTGACAGCTACCTCGCCACTGGGTGGGAACGCGACCGCGTCGACATCCTGCGCGGTATGGAAAACAGCGCCTTCTTCCAGCAGATCCGCGGCGGATTGGTGACCGGCCTCTACAACCAGAAGGCCGTCTGGCCGATCTTTGGCTACGAGGGCGAGAGCTTCAGCAAAGGCGGCTACATCAACCGCGGTTTCAACGACATCAACTGGCTCTGAGTCGTAGGGAGGACAAGCATTATGGCTGCACCTTTTGATCTGACCGACGACAGCGTGGTCGTCATCATCGGCACCGGCGCAGGCGGCGGCGTTCTGGCCAACGAACTGGCGCAGAAAGGCGTCTCAGTCGTGGCTCTCGAAGCAGGTGCCCGGCATTTGCCGGAGGATTTTATCAACGACGAATGGGACAGCTTTGTCCAGCTGGCTTGGCTTGACCCGCGCACCACTTCGGGCGACTGGCGCGTCGCCAAGGACTTCAGCGGCTTGCCGGCCTGGATCGTGAAGTCGGTGGGCGGCGCCACCCAGCACTGGGCAGGCGCATCGCTGAGGTTCCAGGAGCATGAATGGAAGGCGGAAACGACCTATGGACCCGTGCAAGGGGCCTCGCTGCTGGATTGGCCGATTGATGCCGCCGAGATGGATCCTTGGTACACCAAGGCTGAGGACAAGCTTGTGGTCACCCGCACTGGCGACCGTCCCGGACTACCGGGCAACAACAACTACCTTGTCTTTGAAAAAGGTGCCCAAGCGCTCGGTTACCAGCAGGTCCATACCGGCCGCATGGCGATCAACTCGGACGACAAGCGCGACCGGCTGATGTGCCAGCAGACCGGTTTCTGCTTCCAGGGCTGTAAATGGGGCAGCAAGTGGTCGGCAGGCTATGTCGACATCCCGGAGGGCGAAGCGACCGGCAACTTGGAAGTTCGGACACAATCGCACGTCGCCCGGATCCTGCACGACGACAGCGGCAAGGTCACCGGTGTCGAATACTTCGACGCCGATGGTAATCTGCAGATGCAGAAGGCTCGCGTCGTGTGTGTGGCCGGCAATTCGTTCGAAAGCCCGCGGCTGCTGCTGAATTCAGCTTCGTCGATGTTCCCCGACGGGCTCGCCAACCGTTCGGGCCAGGTCGGGCGGAACTATATGCGGCACATGAGTGGCTCGGTTTACGCCGTGTTCGACAAACCAGTGAAGATGTGGCGCGGCACTACCATGGCCGGCATCATCCAGGACGAAGCGCGTCACGATCCGTCGCGCGGCTTCGTTGGTGGATACGAACTCGAAACGTTGGCATTGGGCCTGCCGTTCATGGCCGCCTTCCTGGATCCGGGAGCTTGGGGTCGGGAGTTCACTTCGGCGCTGGATGCCTACGAGAACATGGCCGGCATGTGGATCGTGGGCGAGGACATGCCGCAGGAGGCCAACCGCGTCACGCTCAACCACGACGTCACAGACCAATACGGTCTTCCGGTGGTCAATGTCCATTTCGACGACCATCCAAACGACATCGCGATGCGCAATCATGCTTATCAACAGGGTCAGGCCGTTTATGACGCGGTAGGTGCCACGCGCACCTTCCCGACGCCGCCCTATCCGTCGACTCACAACCTCGGCACCAACCGGATGTCCGAAAGCCCGCGCGACGGCGTCGTGAATAAGTGGGGTCAGACCCACGACATCGCAAACCTGTTCGTCTCTGACGGCTCGCAGTTCACTACGGGTGCGGCGGAGAACCCGACGCTGACCATCGTCGCGCTGGCGATCCGGCAGGCAGATTATGTTGCCGGCGAGCTGAGCAAAGGTAACATCTGATTTCTGGGCCGCGGCGTCCTGCGTCGCGACCCATCACTGTCACATAGTGGATCAAGCTGTCGACCACCGGTTTCCGGTTCTCGACGAGGTAGCCGTAGGGGGCGGCACCCCAACCATCCACATAACCTTCTTGCCGCTGACGGCAACCTTGTCGCGGATTCGTTCCGCTGTAACCTAATGCGTTGCTTTCATCGCTGACGACCGGAGCTCCGGCGAGCAAACTCACGATCCAGTCAGCTTTATGGAGGATGCGCACAACTGCCCGTCCATGTCTGGAGAACAAGCGCGCGCCATGCGCGGCGCTGTCACGTGGGCTACCCCAGGCTATGCGGTCCGGTATGACCATGCCCGCAACGGTATCATTGCACATAAGCGCGTCACCAGCTGGACGGCTCGCCTTGTCCAGCCCCACGACCGTGCCAGAGGTTCCGTCATCACGGTGGCCAATGCCGCTTCCCACACGTCGGGGCTCCAGAGGTTCACTCCGAAATCACGCAGCTTTGCGGAGGCCTTGCAAACGATGTTCCCTGCAGGCGAAAGAACGGCGGCGCGTACACCCGATATCCCGATATCGATACCAAAAGCATTGGGTCCTGTCATGATCTTGCTCCGTCCTGCAGCCGCGCCGTTCGGGCCTTTTGGAGTGATTGCCGATATTTCTCCGCGTCCCAGCCGAGAAGTTCGGCGATTTCGCTATCGTCGAGACGCTTCGGTTCAGATGGCAAACGATAGACAACCTCGCCGATCATCTGCGCCAGAGCCTCCTGTGCGGGCGAGGCATCCTGCGGGATGGCGGCTCCTTTGTCCGGATAAAACGCGAGGGCTCCAGTCTGCCCATCGGGCCTCACAATCGGACCGCTTTCGGCGATGAATGGAGACGGGCCCAAAAAAATCACCTGATCAGGAAAGAACGCGCTGCCCAAGGCCAAACCGAGCCGCACGGGATCAAAGGCAATGGCCGTGGTGGCCCCTGCACCAAGCGGTTTCCAAGGGGTGCCCGCGAGATCGGTGACTAATGACGGATCCGCTGCCCGGGACGGTGCAGCGCCAGGATCAAATGCGTTGCGCGCGCGCGCAAGGACGGCTTCGGCCTCGGCCGTCGTCTGTCCCACCGCGATGATGCCGTGATTGCCGAGGACAGCCCCCTGCGCGCCGGGCCGCCATGCCGCCCGGATGGCGCGGGCTAGAGCGGCACCCGGTTTGACATAATCTACCCAGACGAGCCCCAGGGGATCCAGCTCGGATCGGGTAATGGGGACGGTGGCGCGGGCCAGGGTCGCCACGCAATGTGTGTGGATCACGACCGGCGCATCAAGGACAGCGTGAAAGCCGGCCTCGATCGATGGTCTGAGTCCATCACTGTTTTGAAACAGCTGCGGCGTGTCCGCCGTCGGCGCACTGGCAATAACCGCGTCCTTCATCGCGGCGGCATTTACGGCGGTAAAAACATCATTGGTCGCCGAATCGGCAAGCCACGTCCCGGAGGCCTTGATGAGCATGTGAGCGCCATTCTTGAAGGAGACGTTACCGCCTGGCCCCTGGATCTGCATGGGATCCTGCCCGATACGGGCGGATGCGAGGCGGAGTGCTGCAAATTCGGCGCTCTGCCGTAGATCGGTTTCGGTCATGCGACCTCTGCACGCAAGAGCCACTCGGAAACCTGCGCCTGTTCGGCCGGAGTCATGAAGAGACTGTGTTTGGTGCGTCGTTCGAGCATGTCTTCAGCAGTCTGTGCCCATTCATGCTTCATGAGCCAATGGGCTTCGCGGGCATAGAAGAGGCCGCCAAAATGCAGGCCTAGATCCTCGATCCGTGTTACATCTTTCAGCAATCGAAAGGCATCAGTCCCGTAGCACACCGCGTAGTGCCAGGCTAAATCGTCGTCCATCCAGGCAAAGCGCCTTTTGAACGTCGCGAACCAGCGGGTGAATTCGGACCCGGGGATGTCGCCCCCGGGCAGTGGGCTTCCGTCGGTCCACGCCCCGTCCATCTGCGGAAACATCGGTGCGAGACGGTCCAGCGCGGCCTCTGCCAGTTTTCGGTAGGTCGTGAGTTTGCCGCCAAAGGCGGACAAAAGCGGTGCACGCCCGTCCTCGCCCCCGTCCATCTCAAACGTGTAGTCCCGGGTGACTGCGGATGCGCCTTTGGTAGCGTCATCATCGAACAGGGCCCGCACCCCGGAATAGGCCGAGCGAATGTCTGCCTCAGTCAGATTGGCAAGAAAATAGTGGTTCAGAATGCCCAGAAGATAAGAGATTTCTACCTCATCTATCGCAACCGCTTCGGGTCGCCCGTCAAAGGGAATGTCGGTCGTGCCAACCAGGGCGAGGTCGTCGAAGTACGGATTGACAAAGATGATCCGCTTATCCGGTGCTTGCAGGACAAAACCGTGATCGCCGTCCCACCAGCGTTTCATGATGAGATGTGATCCTTTGACAAGGCGAATACGCTTTGAAGAATTCACGCCCGCAACCTGGCTAATCACGTTTTCTACCCATGGTCCGGCCCCATTGAACAACGCCCGGGCCGTCACTTCACGCGTCCCGTCCGGACCTTGGAGTGTGACCCGCCACATCGCCCCGTCCCGGCGCGCCGATGCAACGCGGGTCCGGGTTCGGATTTCGGCCCCCCGCCTGGCTGCGTCCACCGCGTTGAGAACGACAAGCCGCGCATCGTCGATCCATACGTCGTAATAGGCAAATGCGTGGTCAAATCCATGGCGTAACGCTTTGCCTTCGGGTGCGGTGTCGAGGTGCACCGTCTTGGTAGCTGGAATGCGTTTGCGCCCCCCGAGATTGTCATAGAGAAACAGCCCCAGCCGGATCAGCCAGCGCGGTCTTTGTTCCGATGAATGGATAAGCAAAAGCCGCAGAGGCCAGGCAAGATGCGGTGCTGCTTCAAGGACGACTTCACGCTCGATCAGGGCCTCGCGAACCAGTCGGAACTCGTAATGCTCAAGGTATCTCAAACCGCCATGAATGTATTTTCCCGAGCGAGACGATGTGCCTTGTGCAAGATCGTCTTTCTCTGCCAAAAGTACCCAAAGCCCGCGCCCGGCAGCATCCCGGGCCATTCCGGCACCGTTTATGCCACCGCCGATCACAACGAGATCATAGGGCTCGGACATACCTCAGGATTTCGCCTTGCGTTTCTTGCCCTCCTGCGCTGGCGAGCCGGTGGCAATGTCCTTGTAGTCATCCTGGATCCCGTAGGAGCTGAAGCCTTGAGCGGTTTCGGCAATCTCGGCTTCGGTGAGCAGAACCGGCCCACCAATGGCCAGCGTGAGATAATATTGCCTGGCAATCGCTTCGAGTTCCACCGCGCGCCACATCGCCTTGTCGAGATCCTCGCCCATTGCGATAGACCCGTGATTGGCCAGAAGGCAGGCTGTGCGATCCTCCAGCGCTGCGATGGCGTAGTCCGAAAGATCCGCGGTACCATAACGCGCATAAGGCGCCAGCCGCACATCCGTGCCCCCGAAGGCCGCTATCATATAGTGGCAGGCGGGGATCGGTTTACGTGCGATGGCCAGAGCCGTGCAATAGCTCGGATGGGCATGGACCACCGCGCCCATATCGGTCCGGTTGTTGAGGATATCGAAATGAAATCGCCACTCAGTCGAGGGTTTCAAAGGTCCTTCCCAGGTGCCGTATTCGGCATCAAAGGGCATGGAAGCAATCATGTCGGGGGTCAGCTTGTCATAGGGGATGGCTGATGGAGAGATCAGCATCCGATCTTCGAATCGGGTTGATATATTGCCTGATGTACCTTGGTTCAGGCCACTGGCATTCATGAACAGGCATTTGTCTATAATCGCCTGACGCAGGTTTTTCTCGGCTTTCTTCATAGGATCCTCAGCAGGGGTTAAGGGGGAGCTCTCCGGCGAGCCAGCGGCGAACTTCTTCTGCCGCTTTACCGGTGGCGATACGCACGGTTTTGAGGGAGGCCCCGGCAATATGAGGGGTCAGCGTGACATTGGGTAACTGCAAAAGCTGCCAATCCGGCGGTGTCGGCTCGATCGCGAAAGTCTCAAGCATCGCGCCCCGCAGATGACCTTCCGCCAAGACCTCATAGAGCGCGTCATAATCCATGAGCAGGCCTCGGGCAGTATTGACCAGCGTGGCACCGGGCTTCATCGCGTGAAGGGTTTCGGCGTTCATCATGTTACGTGTCTCTTCGGTGACACGCGGATGGAGCGTCACGATATCCGCTTCTGCGAGCAGGCGTCCAAATGATACCATTTCAACGCCGGCCTCAATATCCGACGGATCAAGCTGAACATAAGGATCACTGACGAGCACGTGGGTGCCAAAGGCGGACAGCAACTTGACCACCCGTGTCCCGACGGCGCCGTACCCGATGACGCCCACAGTCATATCCGATAATTCATCACCGGTGACATCGGCGCGATAAAGATCGCCGCGATAGTCGCCTTTGCGCAAGGCATCATGCCCGCGGGTTATGTTGCGCGTCTCGGCGAGGATCGCGCCCAGCGTGAACTCGGCCACCGCGCTGGCATTGCGCCCCGGCGTGTTGACCACGAGCACGTCGTGATCTCTGGCTCCCACCATGTCAATATTGAGAGGACCGCCCCGTGACACCGCAACCATCTTGAGACTGGGCATCGCTTCGAACATCGCCCGCGACAGCGGTGCGAGATGCGTGACCAAGACCGGCGCGGTGCCCACATGCTCGATCACCTCGTCCGGCGACCCCATGTATTCCTTGAGACCATCCATGCCCGGCACGGCATATCCATGTTCCATCGGCGTATCGGGCCAGGGCTGTTCAAGCTTGCGGCACGCAATGGCATCGCCACAGGCTGCCAACAGCGCGTCCTCAAACATGTCCGGGAGCATGAAACGATCGCCGATGATCGCCACATCTGTTGTCATGACAAGGCTTCTCGCATGGTTTGCTGCGTGTTCCAGATTGCTGGGAATGCAGCGCGGGTCTTGCGGTAGGCATCAAACAAGACGTCATATGTCGCTGTGAGGCCCGGGTCCGGGGGTTCGGCATCCTGCAAAAGGGGTTTGACCCAGGATTCGGATGCCGCAGCGGGGCTGTCGAACCATCCATTGGCCAGCCCCGCGATCATCACCGCGCCTGCCGCTCCCGCCTCTTCGCGCGCCACCGTGCGCACGGGGCGGTTAAGGGAGGATGCAAGAAAACGTCGCAGCGCCACGGAGCGGGCGGCCCCTCCAGCGAGCCGGATTTCCGCGGGGATATCGCCCATTGATGCATAACAATCGCGCGCCGCCAGGGCGAGCCCGTCATAGACCGCACGCACCAGATCGAACCATCCGATGGACTGGTCAAGTCCGGTAAAGCTCGCCCGAGCAACCGGATTGGTGAACGGACCCCGTTCCCCGGCACTCGAAATGTAAGGATGAAAAAGCGCGGCTCCGGGACGCGCCTCCATGACCTCGTTATCGAGCCCCTCAATAAGGGTTTCGGGTTCTGCATCTATGCCTTGCGCGCCAAGGATTTGTGCGGTGATTGACAAGATCCAATCCACATTCAACGTAGCTGCCATATTGGTCTGTAACTGGGCATAGGCGTGACCGGGAAACGCCATCGTGTATCCGGTACGGTCGGCGTTGAGGTGAATCTGGTCCACGTCGCGCGCAAATCGCATATGCACACCCGTGCTGCCCAAAATCGTAAAGCCGGGCCGGACCGCCTCGTCATAAAGCCCGGCACCAAAGGCCGTGCACATGATGTCTACATAGCCCAATGAAACCGGCAGGCCCTCGGGCAGGCCCGTCACTGCCGCCGCATCCGCAGACAGGCGGTTGGCTTCCCGCGCACCATCCAGAATGTCGGGCAGGAGCCTGCGATACCGCGACAGTCCAAGGGCGTCGATCACGTCTTCGGCGTATTGGCGGGTGCGAAAATCGCCAAAGGTAAAGATCCCTTCGGTGGGATCGGTTGCCCGCACGCCGGTCAACTTGAAATAAAGCCAGTCCTTGCAGTGGAGCGCCGTTGCCGCCTGATCGAGAAGGTCGGGAGCATGGCGCGACATCCACAGCATATGGGTGCGCATCTGGCACACATTCACGCCAGACCCTGTCCGGGTGTAGATCGTGCCGATCCCGTCCGAGGCAGCGACCTCTCCGGCTTCGGCAGCGGCCCGGGCATCCAGCCAAAGCCAGCCATCGTGGACCGGCTCGCCGGCATCATCAATGAGCCATGTCCCGTCGCCCTGCCCGGTGACGCCAATCGCGCAGACTCGGGTTGGCCCGACGGTCTCGGCTACGTCACGCAAGACCGCCGCGGTGTCCTCCCATGTCCGGCCCATACTCTGTTCCACACCGCCGTCGGGGCGGCTGTGATAGCTGTTGCGGCGACTGGCCGAGGCAATCTGCGCGCCTTGCGTGTCAAAGGCGACCGCCTTGATGACGGATGTGCCTGCGTCAACACCGATCAGAACATCGCCGATTGTGTTCACGCCAGCTGTCCCCCGTGGCCGATGGCCGCGCCACTCTCGCTGTCAAAAATGTGGAGATCCTCGGGCTGGATCTGGATCCCGATCTCGGCGCCCGGTCGCACCGTTGCCCGGTCATGCAGGACAGACACAATGGTGCTTTCGGCAAAATTCGCGGCGATATGGGATTGATCGCCCAGCCATTGATTGGCAAACACCGTCACCGGCAGGCCCCCCTCGCTCAAACGCACGGCATGGGGGCGGATACCGATGGCCACCCCATCCGGATAGGTGGCAAGCCGATCCCTCAAAGCTGGCGCAAAGGCCGTTTCGTCACAATCAAGCGCCACGCCGCCATCGAGTGAAAACCGCATTTTTCCCCCTGATAGCGACAGCCGGGCGGCAAACACATTCATGGGCGGCTCGCCAATGAAGGTTCCGGCAAAGAGGTTCGCGGGCCGGTCCTTGAGTGCTGCGGGCGTGTCAAACTGCTGCAACTCTCCGTCCTCCATGACCGCGATGCGGTCGGCCAGCGCGTTGGCCTCGGTCTGGTCATGGGTGACGAGGATGGCGGTCAGACCGCGGTCCTGAATGAAGTGTTTGACACGGCCCCTCAGAAGCGCGCGGAACTGCGGCTCCAGTTGCCCCATCGGTTCGTCCAGAAGATGCAGCTCCGCCTTGCGCACAAGGGCCCTGGCAAGCGAAGCGCGTTGCTGTTGCCCGCCCGACACTGACGAAGGATAGCGGTCGAGCACGTCCTCCAACTCCACAAGGTTCGCCATCTCGTCAACGCGTGCCGTGATCTCGGATGTAGCTAGCCGTTCGGCCTTGAGCGCGAAGGCGATGTTTTCCCTGATCGTCAAAGGCGGGTAGAGCGAATAGCCTTCGAATGCCATCGCCACCCCCCTACGTGCCGGCGGCAATGTGTGGATCGGTTTGCCTTGCACCCTGATTTCGCCTGAGGTGACGTCCTCGAAACCGGCGATCATGCGCAATGTCGATGTTTTGCCGCAGCCCGATGAGCCCAACAGAGCGACGATTTCGCCCTTGTTGATGGTCAGATCAAGATTCTTTACAGCACGGACACTGCCACCATAGGTCTTGCTGACCGAGGATATGTCCAGGAAACTCATGCCGCAGCCTCGCTTTTGCTGCTTGCGGGGCTGATCCGCGTCCCGGTGGCCTTGTCAAACAAGAGCGTTGCCCTGCCTTCGAACGACAGCTTCGCCTTGCCCCCGCTCGGCCCTGGTTGGCCGGCGGGGCGCGAGACAACGATTTCGCGGCCGCGCAGAGTTTTGGTCAGGGCGATCATCTTTTCGTTGAACGGGTTTTCCGCCTCGATATCGACCGGAATTCCCTCTTCGGCGAACCAAATGGCTTCGGGGCGCACCCCCAGCACCGCCGGTTGTCCAACCGTCTCTTCATAGCCGGGGGGGAGGTGCACGTGGAACTCGGACAGGCTCACAAACACGCCCTGTTCATCCCGTTGCGGAGTCACATCGAGCAGATTGATTGCCGGATCGCCAAACAGTTGCGAGATGTCCTGCGTTGCGGGCCGGAAATAGATGTCTTCCGGCGTGCCGGTCTGGGCGATGCGCCCAGCCTCCAAAACCGCGATCGTGCGGCCAAACGCCATGGCCTCCTTGTAGTCCTGGGTGACATAGATGACGGTCGCGCCTCGATCCGCCAACAGGCGAGGCAATTCGAGCCGCATCTCAAATCGCAGTTTGGCATCGACATTGCACAGCGGGTCGTCAAGCAGGAGGAGATCAGGCTCAGCCACGAGCGCACGCGCCAGCGCGGTCCGTTGCTTTTGCCCGTTCGACAGCTCCCTTGGAGCATGGCTCAGCACGTGATCAATCTTGAGCAATTCCGCGACCCGGCGAACGCTCGCGGCGATGTTCTCCCGCGTTGTACGGCGAGCCTCAAGCGGGCTGCCAATGTTTTTTTCCGCCGACATATGCGGAAAGAGCGCAAAGTTCTGAAACGCCATGCCAAGACCGCGATCCTCGGGCGGTAGAGCGGTGGCGTCCTCTCCATTCAGCCAGACATGACCGCTATCCGGCTCGACTGCCCCTGCGATGCACCGCAAAAGCACGGTCTTGCCCGCGCCGGACGGGCCGAACAGAACAAGGATTTCTCCCTTTGGCACATCAAAGGACACGTCGTTCAGGACGGTTTCCGTCTTGAAGCTTTTGCTGAGACGCTCAACCCGAATGCTCATAACGGCGGTTACCCTTTTACGGCGCCCAGTGAGAGGCCTTCGACCAGATAGCGTTGTGCATAAAGCGCGAGCGCGAGGGTCGGTGTGATCGACAGGACAATAGCCGCTGCGATCTGGCCATACTGGATGCCGCTTGCAGTCACAAAGGCCAGGGCACCCACGGTCACGGGCTGTTTGTCAGCCGATGCCAAAACCAGCGCGAAGATGAAGTTGTTCCAAGCGAAAATGAAGGCAAGCAACGCCGCCGCTGCGATGCCCGGTGCTGCCAACGGAAGGCAAATCCGGCGGAACGTGGAAAACCAGCTATGACCTGCGATGCGATAGGCATGTTCGACATCGGGCGAGATATCCTCGAAATACCCGCGCACGATCCACAGAATAAGCGGCAGGCAAATCAACTGATACACCCAGATCAGCCCGAAATAGGTATCAGCCAGCCCGATCTGCTGGAAATAAAGGTTCAATGGCAAAAGCACGAGCAGCGGTGGTGCAAACCGGAAGCTCAGGAGGGTAAAGGCAATGTCTTCGGAACCGCGAAACTTATGCCGGGCAAAGGCATATGCCGCAGGCACCCCGAGAATGAGCGCCAGCGTCACCGATCCGACCGACAGGATGATCGAGTTCATCAGATTGGACATGAATTCGATGCCCATGGACGCCACATTGCTGTCGAGCCGACCGGCGATGATGGCCGCGTAGTTGGACAAAGTGGGTTCAAAGACCATTGATGGCGGAGACCGCAAAATCGTCTCATTGGTCTGGAGGCTCATTAACAGAATCCAGAAGATCGGGAACATGAAGAACAGAACCACCATCACAAGCGCGATACCACGAAGGATCAATTCAAGCAGTGAATGGTGTTGCATAGGGTTCAGACCTCGCCCCGGGCACGTTCGCGCAGACGCAGCCAGTTCTTGATGAAAAGGTTGGAGAGAAAGAAGGTGATGGCCCATAGAACGAGCAACAGCGCCGCTGATCGGCCCACATTGGTGGATTGGAAGAAGTTCAGGTAGGCCTCGACCTGAAACACCATCAACTGATCGCCCGGTCCGCCTTGGGTCATCGCGTAGATGATGTCGAATTGCTGGATGCTGTCGAGGAGCCGGAAGAGCGCTGCGGTAAGGATATAGGGCATCAACATGGGCAACGTGATGCGCCAGAACTGCTGGAGGCGCGGCCCACCGTCGAGCGAAGCCGCCTCAAATGGCTGCTTGGGCAGGGATCGCAGCCCGGCCAGCAGCAGAATCATAATGAAGGGCGTGTAGACCCAGATATCGACCAGAACAACGGTCATCAACGCGGTCGACGGGTCCGAACCCCACCGCGTATCGGTAAATCCAAGCACCTGTGCAAAATAACTCAGAATACCGAAATTCGGATTAGTCATCAGCTTGAACATCAGCGCCGCGAGGGCTGGGGCTGTCATCAACGGCATTAAAAGCATGATCGACACAAAATTATTCAGCCGCGTGCGTTTTTGCAAAAGGAGCGCGATGCCGAGCCCCAGAAGCAATTCAAGCCCGACGGTCAGAAAGGCATAGATCAGGCTGACTTGAAGCGTGTTCCAGAACGACGAATCCGTGAGAAAATTGAGATAGTTCTCACCCCAATTAATACCCCGGTTCCAAGGCTGCGATAACCGGAATTTCTGCAGCGAATACCACACAGCTGTGAAAAACGGGATCAGGATACCGATGCAAACCAGAAGAGCCGGCAGGCTCAACAGGTAGGGAAATACTCTGGAAGGGACACGAAAGCGCCGCCTTGCCTGGGTGGCGCCGGTCACATTGGCCATAATGTCGTCCTTTGGAATGCGGCGGGCTCGAGATGGCCCGCCGCGATCCGATGTGTCAGCCCAAGCCTGCGTCCTTGAGCTGGCCGTTGACGCTCTCGGCCAGTTGGTCGAGCCCTTCGTCCACGGGAACCTCATTGGCCACCATTTTCTGCAAGGTCGCTGCCCATTCCGTTGTCAGGTCAAAGAACAGCGGTTGCGCGGTAAAGTGTATCTTGGCACCAGATGCGGACACATCATGCATTTCCACATAGCCCGGATAGCTGTCGCTGAGGCGTTTGCGGAAGCCTGCGTCATCCCAGACCGATTGGCGCACCGGATTGACGAAATCCATCTGGGTCGCGCCAAAGAGACCGTGTTCCGGACCAGATGCCCATTGCATGAAGTACCACGTCGCATCGAGATCCTGGCTGAACTTGGACATGGCCAGGGACCAGATCCAGATGTTCGGCGTCGGCGCAGCCGACGCGGGGTTGGCCGCAAAAGGCGCATAGGCCAGCTTGCCCGCCATGGCGTTTTCGCCGCCATTCATGAAGTAACCCAGAATATCCGCATCATAGATCATGGCGGATTTTCCTGCGCCGAGATCCGTGCCGACCTGATACCAGGTATGTGTCGACCAGTCTGCAGCGCCGCTGTCCTGGATCATCTTGACCCATTTGCTGTGGTAGTGCTTGGACACATCCGTGTTCATGGCGGCCGACAATTTGCCGTCATCGGAGACGTTGAGATCCCTTTGACCAAAGTTGGCATAGCCTGACAGGAAACCGGGGTGGATGGTCGCCCAGCTCCGCGAACCGCGCACACCGATTCCATAAACACCTTCGTTTGCCGCCTGCAGCTTGGCCGCGGTTTCAACCAGCTCGTCGATATTGGTTGGCACGCCCACACCGGCCTTGTCCACCATCTCCACATTGTAGGCGAGATTGTTTTGCTCGTAGCCCCACGGAATACACCACTGGAACGCATCATCCGAACCGAGCGCCCCGCCAGGACGACCATTCCAGGCACAGGATTTGCGCACGCCTTCGAGCATGTCGGTCCAGTTGTAATTCGGGTTGGTTTTGGAGGGGTCGTCGATCCATTCGTTGTGATCGACGATCCAGCCCGCAGGACCATAGGTCCATGTCATATACGCGCCGGTCATGAACGCATCATATTCGCTGGACCGGGAACTCAGGGCGGCGGTCACCTTGTCGAAATATACATCTTCCGGGAAGATGTCATAGGCGACTTCCATACCGGTCAGCTCTTTGAAGTTGTCCAGATTGGCCAGCATCGCATCCGTGTAGGGGTGCTTGTTCAAAAGAAGCTTGATCGATTTTCCGGAATGCGCTTTCCAATCGAAATCAGCGGCCAGCGCCTGGGTCGCCGCAGCATTCACAAGAACCGACGCTGTGCCTGCCGTCACACCCATGCTCGCCAGCCCACGGAGCAAGCTCCGACGGCTCATCTGGCCGCGCATATAGGCCCTGATTAGGTCTTTTCCCTTATCATGCATTTCCTTGTCCTCCCAAAGCTCGCAATTGATCGGCCGCTACGGCGTCTTTGCCCTCCAGCCCTTCGACGAGAATGCGAGCGGTTGCCTCGTCGATAATCAAACCTGTCAAGATGCCACTTCTGAGTGCAGCCCTGATCGCGCTCACTTTGCCGTTGCCACCGGCAACAGCGACCACGTCGCGTCCCTTGAGATCGCAAAGATCCAGCGCCATTGTCCGGCCGTCCAAGGGGGTGGCGATTTTTGCGCCGTTTTCGTCTATGAATTGCCCGAGGATCTCGGCCGCGGCCCCGCTTTGCCGCAGGCTCTGCCCCACATTGAACCCCTGGGTACCGGCCATGCTTGCCCCGATCGACGTCGACAGATCGCCAATACCGACAACGGCCAGCGTGGCGCTGTGCATCCGGTTGAACGCCTCTGTCAACATGGATTGCGCCAGCATCACCTCACGGTCCCCGGCCGAATCTGCGAACAACGGCACCGGCATCAGATAGGCGTCCGCGCCCGTTTTCTGCGCCAGCCGGTGGATCACATCGTAAGGGTTGGCCGCGAGAGATCGGGTCAACCCGCCCAACAGCGATACGAACACCTTTTCGGTCTTCGGCGTACGCCCAAGCTGTTCGACCATGGCTGCGATGGTACGGCCATGGGCAACGCCGATGACATCATGCGCTTTGCTGGTGATGGCCTGGGTGAGCCAGTCTCCGCCGGCAGCACCGAGGCTCTTCAAAGGAAGCGGACCCCGTTCCGGCAGATCCATCGCCACCCTGCACAGAGAAAGCTCATAGGTTTCGGCGATCTTGTTTTCCATCTCCAGACAGGTCGCGGATGTCGCATTGACCACAATCTGCACAATTCCGCTCGCCTGCGCCTTCGAGATTGCCCGATGCGCCCGCGTTGTCGACATGCCGAGCCGCGCCGCCACTTCGCCTTGAGCCAGACCACCGACAAAATGCAGCCACGCAGCACGCTCAACGAGATCGTCGTCTTCAGTCTGGCGTGTGGTCGGTCTGCCTTTGGCCATGTCTGCGGTGCCAATATTGCACTATTTTTCGGATGCGGGATTTTTTGCACGGTTTGGATTTTCTGTCAACTTCTGCTGGTGCCGGGCTCTCTCACCGATCTTCTCGAGGTGCCCCAGGCGCTCGGTATCGTCGACCAGATTGCCGCTCTCTAAAGTGGCCGGTTTCGACGTGGAAGGTAGTCGACCTCAACACGGAGGCCACGATCGCCCAATCGGCCGAGGCCATCGCGGCCGTGGTGCGGTCGGACGCACGACCGATCTGTATCAGGTCCGGCTCAATGTGCGCGACGCCTATCTGGACGAAACGCCGAGGCGATCGTCGAGATCGTCGACGAGGTTCCCATGCTTTCGGTCGCCGGACGTATAGAGAGCAACGGGCGGCCGTCCAAGCACGATGTTATGGCCGACTGGATGAACGGCGAGGGCATTCCCAACGACGGCACGGTGCTGACCTGGTCGTCGGTTCCGCCGGGCAGCCGCTAAATCGTGCACGATGGCTTCAACCGCACAGGTCCCGCCTCGACCACATGCTCGCCTGCGACATCGATCGTGAGACCCTGACCAAGGTGCTGATCGTCCTTGAGCTTGAAGACTGATTGCCAGGCAAGAACACGCTTGTCACAGTGCTGCTTTGGAGATGTGGACGCATCGCATCCTCGTGCGTGCAGCAGGAGCGCCTCTCATGGACAATCTGGACTTCAGATGGCCCGGTAACTTCTACAAGGGCAACATGCACACCCACAGCACGAACTCCGACGGCAGCCTAGCGCCGGACGCGGTGTGCAATGCCTATCGCGAGAAGGGCTACGACTTCCTCGTGATGACCGACCACTTCATGGAGGTCTACGGCTATACGGTGACCGACACGCGGCCCTATCGCACGGACGACTTCACCACGATCATCGGTGCTGAACTGCACGCCCCGGAAACCTCAGTGGGCGAGATCTGGCATATCAAGTCGATCGGGCTGCCGTTCGACTTCGAGCCGTTGAGAGACGGTGAGACGGGGCCCGAGATTGCCAGGCGTGCCCACGAGGCTGGCGCCTTCATTGGCATCGTGCATCCGTCCTGGTACGGCCTGACCCATGCCGACGCACGCGAGCTGCCCTTTGCCCATGCGGTCGAGATCTACAACCACGGCAGCGCCGTCGAGGTCGACCGTGGCCACGACTGGCCCTTCCTCGATGTCCTGCTCAACGAGGGCTGGAAGCTCTCGGGCTATGCGGCCGACGATGCCCACGAACTGACCCACGACTGGCTCGGTGGCTGGGTGATGGTGCAGGCCGAGGAGAACGAGCCGGAACTCCTGCTCCATAGCCTCAAGGCGGGGCGTTACTACTCCAGCATGGGACCCGAGATCCATGACATCGCGGTCGAGGACGGCAGGGTCAATGTCCGCTCGTCCGAAGCCAGCGTGATCGCGATCCAGGGCCGCGGCTCCCGTTCCGGGCGCGAGATGGGCGACTGCATCACCCGCGCCAGTTTCGACCTCTACCCTTTCGAGGACAGCTACTTCCGCATCACCGTGATCGATAAGGACGGCAAGCGCGCTTGGTCGAACCCGTACTGGCTGGACTGAACCCCCTTGGTGTCATCCCGGAAGCCGCAATGCGGCTGCCCGGGATCTCGGTCATGTTCAATCTTGAAGCTGTCGCGAGACGGAATCCCGGCTCTGCGGTCGCATTGCTCCCTTGGCCGCGATGAAACTCCGGTTGAGGTTCACTTCAGTTCGCCCGTGTTCTCGTCTCCGGGCGAAGCCCGCTTGGCGTTGAAGTCGCCGATCGAGCCGTAGGTGCTCCATGGCCCGAACCCCATCAGCGCACGTTCATGATCGCTCAGTCCCGCGATCACTTCGGATCTGGTTCCATAGGTGAAGTTGAGCAGATGACGGATGAAGGGTGCGGCCCAGTAGGTGGTGATGCCGATGCGCGATGTGCGGCGGGTGTTGAGGCTGGCGGCATGCCAGGTTCGGCCTTCCCACAGAACGATGCAGCCCGCCGGCGCGATCGCCTGCACCGTGTCGAACGTGGCTTCGGGATCGGGCTCCACGCCCGAGAGGCGGCTTCCCGGCACCAGGCGCGTGGCTCCGTTCTCGACCGTGAAGTCGGTAATCGCCCACATCACGTTGCAGATCACGGGCGGGTTGATCGGGCCGTCGGCCGGCACAGGTGGGCCACAGAGCGTCCTGGTCCGTCATGCATCGGAGAAGTGGTCGTATGGCTTCGACGGCAGGGCAGGGCGTGGCATCCACCATGTAGTCGGGATGGATCGCCATCTCCTTGTTTCCGGGCCAGGTGATGTGCGCCGGGAACTCCGAAGCCTTAGGGCTCAACGTCGGCCTTGACCCTGTGATGCTGGCGGTGGGTTCAGGTCGGACTGTCATCACGTCGACTCCCTGTTGCCTCTGGTCTCAAGTTCCCGCTTCAGGGTCTGTTTGTCGATCTTGCCGATGGGCAGACGTGGAAGCTCTGCGCGGATATCGAAGGTTTTGGGCACCTTGTAGTTGGCCAGGCGCTCACGACACCAGGCATCCAGACCGGCTTCGTTCAGCGCTGTTCCTGATCGTGCTTCCACGAACGCATAGCCGACCTCGCTGAATACCTTGTCCGGCACACCGAGAACCGCGACGAGACCGGTGTCGGGGTGTTCCTCGATCGCGATCTCGACCTCGCGCGGATAGATATTGAAGCCGCCGGAGATGAACATCTCCTTGGTCCGTCCGACGATCTCCAAGTTGCCGTCGGCCCAGACCTCGACCACGTCGCCGGTGCGAAACCAACCGTCGGCGGTGTAGGCCTTGCGGGTCGCGTCGTCATCGCGGAAGTAACCCGCCAGCAGCCAGTCGCCGCGCGCCTGAATTTCACCCTGTTCGCCGGGCGCTGCCACGTTGCCCTCGGCATCGGCAACGCGGATGTCGAACCCGGCATGCGGCTTGCCGATGGTACGCGAGAGCACTTCGAAATCTGCATCGGCCGCGGTGAAGGTGATATAGAGGCCGAGCTCGGTCATGCCGAAGCTGGTGCGCAGGGCGCAGGGCAGGTCGTTCAGTGTCGCCACCACGTCGGCGGCCATCGGCGCACCTCCCCAAGTCATGAACTTGAGGTTCGAGAGGTCGCGTCGGGTGAGATCGGGATGGTTCGCCATCATGTGGAACTGGACCGGCGAGCCCAGAAGGTGATCGATCTGTTCCTCTTCGAGCAGGCGCAGCAGGCCGCCGGGGTCGAAGCGGTCCTGAAACACCAGCGTGCCGCCGGCATAGATGCCGAACACGCCGGTCATGCCGACGCCCGCGATGTGGTTGGTTGGCATCATGTGAAGGATGCGGGGCCGGTCCATCGGCCAGTGCTCGAGCTCCACCGCGCTACCGGTCAGCAGGGCGCGATGCTTCACCATGGCCGCCTTGGGCTGCCCGGTGGTTCCCGAGGTGAAGATCAGCACGGCGGTATCATCGATGGTAACCGATGCGCGCGCCGCTTCGAGCCGGTTGTCGGTGACGTCGTCACCGGCTCTCAGAAAGGCGTCCGCCATGGTGCCGCCCTCGAGTGGCGCATCAATCGTCACCAGCGTGCGGATCGACGGGACCTCGGCCATGAGGGCCAGCAATTCCTTCTCGCAGTCGCGGCCGTGGATGTAGCGGAAGGCTACCAGAACGATGGGCTCGGCAAGCTCCGTGACATGGCGGAACTCAGGCAGCTGGTAACGCGGATGATAGCCGGTCCAGATCGCGCCGATCTCGGTCGTCGCCAGCATCACGGTCAGCCACTCGACCGAGGGCGGGCAGAGCATGGCGACGCGGTCACCCTTGCCGACGCCTGCAGCGAGCAGCGCCTTGGCCCAGCGCGCCATGGCGTCGTCGAGCTGGCCGTAGGTCAGGCGCATCTGGTCGTGGACCGCGGCTTCGCGCTCTGGCTCCCGCGCGGCATGGTGGCTGACGCACTGGCCTATCCGGACGGCATCCACGGGAAGCGGGATCACGCCGCCTCCGCGTTGAGCACGGCCCATGTCGCACGCGCCCAGTCCTCCAGAATCAGGGCCTGGTCCCAGCGGTCGGTACCCGTGATGCCGTAGGGCGGCGAACCCAATTCGCAGAGGAAGTTCAGGATTGCGCCGTCAGGCTTGCGTTCATGCCACTGGTGTATGGCCTGCTCCCACCAGATGTTGAACAGCGCCACCCATTCGGCGTGCTGGGGCCAGTCGATCGCGATTTGCACCTGCTCACGGGTGGCGATGCGGCCCTGAAGGCCTGCACAACGTTTGAGCACCTTGTCGAAGGCCGCCCTGTGCACGTCGCCGAGCGGCAGCACGACCTCGCGGCTGACGACGGCATGGCTCAGGTCGCAGGCGATCTCCATCTCCGGCACGAGGTCCATGACCTGCCCGGTGTGGAAGAGGCCGTTCGTCAGTGTGTAAAGGTGCCGTTCGAAATGCGCCTCGACCCCAATCTTGTCGGCCAGCGCCAGGCTACGGCAGACATGGTCGGCGCCCTCGTCGGGCGTGTAGGGGGAGACAACCGCGTTGATCGCAACGAAACGGCTCCCGAGTTTGTTCGCCATCGCGAAGACGGGTTTCAGGTCCTCCACATCGCAGGGGAAGGCGACCAGGATGTTCTCCAGACCGTATTCGTCGAACAGTGGCTTGGCCTGTTCGACGGTCGGGAAGTCGTCCGAGACCATGTGGATCGACATGCCGTCGTAGCCCGCCTCCTTGATCATCCGGAACGTCTCGTCGAGCGTCCATTCCAGGCCGTCAGGTGCGCGTTGTTCCATCGCCCAGCTCGGCTGGAACACCTCCAGCGTGTGACCCATGTGATTCTCCCCGTCTGATCGAAGCTTAGCGGGAGGGCGTGGACCGGCAAGGCTTGAAGCGACAGGCCAGACGCGCAATGGTCCTCCGAGTCAGAGGATTGCTGCCATGTCCGATCTCGTCAGTCAGGAAACGATCGACACCTATCAGGCCGACGGCGTCGTCCTCATCAAGAGCCTGTTCCCCGACTGGGTCGAGAGCCTGTCGAAAGGTGTGCAGCAGAACCTCGATCAGCCCGGCGCGAACGGAAAGCTCTATCACGACGATGGCGGCCGGCTCTTCATGAGCGACTACTGCAACTGGCAGCGCATCCCCGAGTATGAGGACTTTCTGCGCCACTCACGCTGTGCCGAGCTGGCAGCCGCGCTGATGCAGTCGGAGACCGCACGTTTGTTCCACGAGCATGTGCTGGTCAAGGAAGCGGGCGCGACCATCGCCACGCCCTGGCATCACGACCAGACCTACTACTGCGTCGACGGCTGGCAGAACGTGTCGATCTGGATTCCGCTCGATCCCGTGGCGCGCGCCACCAGCCCCGAGTTCGTCGCGGGCTCCCACAAATGGGGCCGCAGCTTTACGCCCGAGCGTTTCAACACGCAGCCGCTCTACGGCGAAGCCGACACCTACGAGAAGCTGCCCGATATCGAGGCCAACCGCGCCAACTACGATATCCGCGGCTTCGATCTGGAGCCGGGCGACGGCATCTGCTTCCACTACCTCACGGTCCATGGCGCGCCGGCCAACCGCTCACTCTCGACTCCGCGCCGCGCCGTCTCCGCCCGCTGGATCGGCGACGACGCCCGCTTCGCTACGCGCCCCGGTCCGACATCACCACCGTTCCGCGACGTGGTTCTGCAACCGGGCGATGTGATGGACGCACCGGAGTTCCCGCTGTGCTGGCCTAGGGCGGCGTAATCGCGCTTGTTCACGCCTATCCGACATGCGCCCCGTCCCTGAAGACCTCGCTCACACGATCCGCTTCGATCCCACGGCCGATGACACCGCCGCTGCGATCGGCAATGTCGGGGTCGAGGTGGTTTCGACCGTCACCATGATCGTCTGGGTCGAGACGGCCTGCGGGCAGCTTCTGCATCCCCATTTCGAGGAGGGGGAGGCGAGTGTCGGCACGCGGGTGGCGGTCGATCACGTTGGTGCGGCCTATGTTGGCCGACCGGTCACGGTCCGCGCCGAAGTCACGGGCACGGAGAGGCGCAAGATCAGTTTTGGGGTGCGGCTGGAGCAGGACGGCCGCGAGGTTATGCGCGGCGAGCACATCCGCGCGGTGATCGACCTTGAGCGCTTCCTCGATCGTCAGGCGGAACAGCGCGAACGGTCCGTCGTGCCGTCGGTCACATTCTTCTTCGACGTGCACAGCCCCTGGTCCTATCTCGCGTCGACGCGGATCGACGCGATGGCCCGACGCCACAACGCGCCGGTTATCTGGCGGCCGATCCACCTGCCCAAGCTGATGAAGCGCATCGACGGCATGCGGCCAATGGACCAGACCCCGGCACGGGTCGCCTGGTACGAACAGGACGTTCACGACCGGATGGCCGAACACGGCCTGGCCTATGACCCCCATCCGGACTATCCGCTGCGACCGTCGCGCGCCTTGCGCGCCTGCGTCTACGCTGCCGAACAAGGCTGTGCGTCCGCCTTCGTCCAGGCCGTGATGCGCGGCTACTGGTCCGAACATGCCGACATCACCGATCTCGATTGGCTCCAGGCGGTGGCCGACGCGACCGGCCTCGGCCCACGCGCGATCGCCGAGATCGTCGAGGCTCCGGTCTACAAGCAGGCTGTGGCCGACAACACCGATGAGGCCATCGCCGCGGGCGTGTTCGGCGTTCCGAGCTTCCTGTTCGGTGACAAGCTCTACTTCGGTGCCGATCACATGGATATGCTCGAGGCGGCCATGGCACGTGCCGCGACTGGCTAGAGCATATTCCGTTCAGATTGAATCAATCTGAACGGGTGAATCCGCTCTAGACCTTTCGCGCCAGAAGGACGCTGGCGAGGATGATCATGCCGATGCCGATGGCGACCGGCAGCGTCGGGATATCGCCGAACGCGAGATAGCCCAGCACGACAGCGATCGGCAGCGACGAATACTCGAAGGGTGCCACGAGGCTGGCTTCGCCCTTGCGGTATGCGAGGATGATGAGGGAGTGCGCTGTGCCCGCACTGAGCCCGCCGGCGGCGATCATCAGCCATTCGATGTCCGACACCGGCGCCCAGTGACCGGGGAAGGTCAGAACCGGGATCAGACCCAGCAACATGAAGGCGCAGGTCGTATAGAAGGACGTGACCGGTGCGGGTTCGGTCGTTCCCAGACGGCGGGCGAGGAGTGTCGTGATCGCCAATGCTATCGCACCGCCCACGGCCCAGAGTGCGGCTGGCTGAAACGCCTCGGTTCCCGGCTGCACGATCACCAGTGCGCCCAGGAAGCCCAGGCCGATGGCGATCCAGCGGATCAGCGGCACCGTTTCGCCGAGCAGGACCCGTGCCGCGAGTGCCACCAGGAACGGCGATGAGAAGACGATCGCGGTGGCATCGGCGATGGGCAGCACCTGGATGCACTGAAGGTAGCAGGTGTAGGCCATCGCCATGGAGAAGCCGCGTGCGATCTGCGCGCCGGGCCGCCTTGTCCTCAACTGCCGCCATGTCCGCGTGATCTGCAGGGCGATCAGGACCGGCACGAAGGCAAAGATCGTGCGGCACAGCACGTAGAAGAACGGCGTCTGGTTTTACATGACGATCTTGGCGATGATATCGCCCATGGTGAGAAGGCCGACGCCGGCGATGATGACCGCGATCGCAACTCCGGAACTGTCGTGCTGGTGCGCCTCGTTCGTGCGGCTCATCCGTCGGCTCCGCAGGGGACTGGAAGCCACGTGCGCCCGCTGGCGACACGGATCACGCGCAACCGTTGCGCGGCCGTCGGATGCTGGAAGCAGAGCAGGGGACCATGCAAGGATGACACTCTGCGACGATTGCCGCGGGCGCATCCTGTCAGAGCGGAACCTTCAGCAGCAAGCCGAATTCGCGCGCGAAGTCGACCGACACGCGCGCATGCACGCGGCCCTGCTTGTTGAAGAAGCTGCCGCGCTCGACCGTCGGGAAGATGCCCTCGCCTCGTCGCCGCTGTCGGGATCGACCGGTCGCCGGCCAACGCACGATCTCGACATCATGCCCGTGGGGATCGGTCACCAGCTCGCCGAACTTGCGCAGCGACTCGGGCGTGGCCTCCACGACGGGAACGTCATGGAGCAGCAGGCCCGGCCTGATCCGGGGGTTGAGGTAGTCGGGGGCAGCCTGGATCACAGGCTGAAGCATGGAGGCTCTCAATTCATCTAGATGAATTACCCTGCCTATCACTAGAGCATATCCCGTTCAGATTGTATCAATCTGAACGAGTGAAGATGCTTTGAGTCTTTGGATGCAGAGCGAATTCACGCACTCAGTTGGAACCGCCCGCGATTCCAACTGAGTGCGGCCCACTCTAACACGCAAACGACGATGCTGACATGACATGTGGTCGTGCGGGCACCGGAATCTTGTGAATTTCGGTGAGGCCTAACCTCAGGCGGATTGGTCGAACTGTGCCCGTCTCTTTGTCGCCCACGCGTTGATCAATCGATCGGCTGTCAAGCCCATGAAGGCGACGCACAAGCCGATGACGAGGCCTTTGCCAGCGTCCTGGAAGGTCAGAGCGCGGAAAATCTCTTGGCCGAGGTCGCGGGTGCCGATGAATGCGGCGATGATCACCATGAAGAGCGCAAACATGATCGTCTGATTCACGCCCAGCATGATCTCAGGGAAGGCGAGCGGCAGGCGAACCTTCCAGAGCAATTGGAAGCGGTTGCAGCCCGAGGTCCGTCCGGCCTCCTCAATCTGGCTCGGCACGTTACGCAGACCGAACATGGTGTAGCGGACGGCGGGAATTGTCGCATATATCACGATCGCGGCGATCGCGGCCATATCGCCGACCCGGAACAGCATGATGACGGGAATCAGGTAGATGAAGGACGGGAAGGTCTGGAAGGTGTCGCAGGCGAACTGCACGGCCTTGGCGCGCCATTCCGACCGGGCGGCCCAGATGCCGATCGGAACGCCGATTAGGACGCAGAGCACGACGGCGACGGCGACCATGTAGGCGGTGATCAGCGCGCGTTCCCAGAAGCCCGCGAGCACGATGAACATTATAAAGGCCGAAACCGTCGCGGCGAGGCGCCAGCCCCCCAGAACCCATCCTGCCAGGCCGGTGATTGCAACAACGGCAGGCCATGGCATCCACTGAAATGCCGTTCGGACCGGGATCAGGACGTGGAGCAAGAGACCGTCGCGGACGATCTCGAGCGCATCGAAGAAGTGGACCTGAATGTAATCGACGATGCCGTCCCACAGCGGCGCCGTTGTCACTGCAGCCGAACGCGGCCACTTCACGGCCCAGTCGGTGATCAGCGCCGCACCGATTGAGGCGGCGACAACGCCGAGGGCAGCGCAGATATAAAGGTGGCGCTTCCACCAGGGGCCATTGGGCGCATGCTCGGGCTGACGCTGAGCGAGCGTCTGGCTGAGCCGGTCGAGCGTAATCGCCATCAGCACGATCGCGACGCCGATTTCCAGCGCCTGGCCGATGCGCAGCGACTGCAGGCGGAACAGCAGGTCGTTGCCCAGGCCCTTGGCGCCGATGAACGAGGCGATGACGACCATGGCGAGGCACTGCATGATGACCTGGTTGACGCCGACCATGATGGCGTTGCGCGCTGCCGGGATCTCAACCTTCAGCAGCATCTGGTGTTTCGTGCAGCCGCCCATGACACCGGCCTCGCGCACCTCCGGCAAGACGCCCTTCAGACCGAGCAGGGTGAGACGCGCCATCGGGGGCAGGGCGAACAGGATCGTCGCGATTGCGCCGGCCTTGTGGCTGACGCCGATGAACACCGCGACGGGGATAAGGTACGAGAAGTGCGGCATCGACTGCATCACGTTGAGTAATGGTGTCAGGATGCGTTCGAACCATTGCCTCTTGTAGGCCAGCAGGCCAAGCGCGATGCCGAGCAGGCCGGCGACCGGTGCCGCGACCATGACCAGCGAGAAGGTCAGCATCGACGGCTTCCACTTGCCGAAGACGGCGAAGTAGACAAAGCAGCCGCCCGCCAGCAGCGCCATGCGCCAACCGCCGATCCACCAGCCCAGCACGGCCGCCAGGCCCGCGATCATGACCCAGGGCAGAGGCGGCAGCTTCCAGGGCCTTTTGAAGCCCGAGATCAGGACGCCTTCGGCGAAATCGAGTGGGATCTCGATGGTTTCCGCCATGAAGCGGGTGGTGTCCTTGAATGTAAAGAGACCGAGAATCTCTTCGTTGCTCAGGACTTCGACAATGGCGTTGATCCAGTCGATGAAGGGAACCGTCCACGTTTCGGGCGGAACAATCGCCCAGTCGGGCATAACAGGACGCAGCGTCAGCAACGCAACAAAAGGGAGGAAGACCAGACCGAACTGACCCAGCAGGCGCGCGCGTGCGGCGCCTTCATTGTCATGCTCGACGGTGTCGGCGATGGCCACGATCAGGCACCCGGGGCAAACAATGCGTTGATCACGTTCTTGCGGCTGACGGAACCGACGACGGCGTCGTTCGCACCGATGACGCGGACCGGCTTGTCCTGTTCCAGGATCATCGCGGCGGCATCGGCGATCCGGTCGTTCTCATGGACCGTCTGGTCGGCCGCCTCGCCGTCGGTTGCAGCGTCCATGATCGTGTGGATGCGCAGGATCTTCTCCCGCGGGACGTTCTTGGTGAACTCGGCGACATAGTTGGTTGCGGGCGCGGTCACGATCTCCTCGGGTGTCGCGAGCTGTTGGATCTGACCTTCGAACATGATGGCCACTCGGTCGGCCAGGCGGATGGCTTCGTCGAAATCGTGTGTGATGAAGACAATGGTCTTGTTCAGCATCGACTGCAGGCGAAGGAACTCATCCTGCATTTCATGACGAATCAGGGGGTCGAGTGCGGAAAATGGCTCGTCGAGAAACCAGATATCGGGTTCGACCGCCAGGCTGCGAGCGATGCCGACGCGCTGCTGCTGGCCGCCGGAAAGCTCACGTGGGTAGTAACGTTCACGACCTTTCAGGCCGACCAGTTCGATGATCTCCATCGCCCTTTTCCGGCGGGCGGCTTTGTCGATGCCCTGAACCTCGAGCGGAAACGCGACGTTCTCGATGACCGTGCGATGCGGCAGCAGGGCGAAGTGCTGGAAGACCATGCCCATCTTGTGGCGACGCAGATCGATCATCTCCCTTTCGCTTGCCCGGGCGAGATCCTGGCCGTCGATGAAGACCTCGCCGGCCGTGGGGTCGATCAGGCGTGACAGGCAGCGCACCAGGGTCGACTTGCCCGAGCCGCTGAGTCCCATGATGACGAGGATCTCTCCCGACGAGACATCGAAGGAGGCATCGCGCACGGCCGAGATGTGACCGCTGGCTTTCACCGCATCGGGCGGCGGATTACCACCGTGTTCACGCAATACGCCCGTAGGATCAGGGCCGTAGAGTTTCCAGACTCCACGGCAGGAGATTTCCGCCTCTGACACCGCGCCCCCTTTATGTTTTGTTGGTCGCTGTTCTGCTTACGGCCACGATGCCCCGTGACTCCTCAAGCGTCAAAAAAGAATGATTCCGCCTTGCATTTCTAGTCAAAAGGACGATGATGGTCTAACGCTGCCGTATCAATTCATACCAATCACAATGGTGGCAGTGTGTGCCCGATTCCGAAAGAGGAGTGGGTGCATGGTGTTTTACGCTCACGTCTTGGAGACAAAGGGAGACTGAACCATGCGTATCGTGAAGGGGTTTGCCGCAGTGGCGGCAGGTCTGATGCTTGCTGCGGGAACGGTCAGCGCGGACAGTGACGATCCGATCAAGATTCCGATCCACAACTGGTCGAGTCAGATCGTCGGTTCCTATATTTTGGGCGCTATCTTTGAAGACGCCGGCTACGAAGTCGAGTACATCCCGGCCGACAGCCAGGTGGTCTACACGTCGATGTGCGAAGGCGACATCGACATCGTTCATGAGGTTTGGCAGGGTGCTTTCGGCGTCGCTTTCGAGAAGGTGGTCGACGAGGGCTGCGTGATCGACGCCCAGACCCACGACGCCAAGACCCGTGAAGAGTGGTGGTATCCGGATTACGTCGAGGAGGCCTGCCCGGGTCTGCCCGACTGGCAGGCTCTCAACGGCTGCGCCGAGATGTTCTCCACGCCCGAGACCGCGCCGAGGGGTCGCTTTCTGGCCGGTCCGGTCGACTGGCTCAAGCATGATCAGGAGCGTGTCGACGGCCTCGGTATGAACTTCGAGGTCGTAAATGCCGGTTCGGCTGCCGCTCTGTGGGCCGAACTCGATGCGGCTTCGTCGCGCGGCGAGCCGATCGTGCTGTTCAACTGGACGCCGAACTTCATCGAGGCGGTCTATGATGGCAAGTTCATCGAGTTTCCGGAGTACGGCGAGGGCTGCCTCGACGATCCGTCCTGGGGCATGAACCCGGATGCCACTTACGACTGCGGTAACCCGAAGGGCGGTTATCTCAAGATCGGTGTCTGGGAAGGCTTCCCCGACAACTGGCCCGGTGCCTACGAGATCGTGCAGAAGATCAATTTCTCGAATCTCGACATCGCGGTGATGTCCAAGCTCGCCGACATCGACGGTATGGAGCCCGAAGAGGCTGCTGAGCAGTGGCTCGCCGACAACGAAGATACCTGGCGCGGTTGGATTGGTGCCGGTTCCTGATCTTCGTTTTTGAGTGATCTCAAGGGGTCGTCCGGCATCGGGCGGCCCCTTTTCTCGTTCTTGCATTTGATGTCTTTGTGAGTAGAGGCTTTTCCAAGGTGCGCGAGTCTGCGGGCCAACAATATCGATGAGGAGGCTAGTGATGAGCGACAAACAGCTGAACTGGATGGTTGAAGAGGTCAAGGTCGGCAAGATAGACCGGCGCGAGTTCATCGGCCGTGCCGGTGCCCTAGGCGTCACCGCGACGGTCGCAACCGGCATGCTGACCACCGCCGGTGTCGCAGAGACACCGATCAAGGGCGGCGAAGTCAATGTCGCCGGCGAATACACGGGTGCCGAAGAAACCTTCGACCCGACCAAGATGACCAACAATACCGACATTCAGCGCGCCTATCAGGTCTACAACCGGCTGACCAATCTCGACCGCGACATGAATGTTGTGCCCAACCTGGCAGTCGAGTGGGAAGCGGCCAATCAGGCCAGTGAATGGACCTTTGTGCTGCGTGATGGCGTCGAGTTCCACAACGGCAAGACGCTGACCGCCGACGACGTGATCTATTCGCTCAACGAGCACATTAAGGAAGGTTCGGAATCGCCGGCGAAGCCGCTTCTCGAACCGATCATCGACATGCAGTCCGATGGTCCCGACGTGGTGAAGATAACGTTGAACTCCGGCAATGCGGACTTGCCGGTCACGCTGGCGCACGACTTTCACATGTCCATCGTTCCGGAAGGCTGGGTCGACGGTGACGTGGTGGTCGGCACCGGCCCCTACAAGCTGACTGAGTTCACACCGGGCCTTGCGTCGGTCGCTGAGAAGTTCGGCAACTACTGGAACGAGAACGCGGGCCACGTCGACGCGTTCATCACCCAGGGCATCCCCGACAACGCCGCCCGTTCAAGCGCGTTGCGTGCTGGCGACATCGACATCGGTCCCAGCGTCGAGCCGCGCGTCGCCTCGCTCCTGGAGCAGTCGTCCGACGTCAAGGTTCACTCCACGCCGTCGGGCTCCTGGATGGCCTGGATCATGGCAACCAACCGGGCGCCGACCGACGACAATAATCTGCGCCTTGCGATGAAGCACTGCGTCGACCGCGATTTCCTAGTCGAGAACGTGCTGCTTGGCCACGGCAAGGTCGGCAACGATTTCCCGGTCAATCCGGGTCTGCCGACCTATTCCAACGACATCCCACAGCACAACTACGATCCCGAGAAGGCCAAGTGGTACTGGGACAAGGCCGGACTCAGCTCGATCAAGCTGGCCGTTTCGAACGCGGGTCATGCCAATGCGATCGATGCCAGCATCATCCTTCAGGAGAACGCCCGTGAAGCCGGGATCGACATCGCGCTCAATCGCGTGCCCGATGACGGCTACTGGAGCCACACTTGGATGCAGGTGCCGTTCTGCGTGACCGGCTGGAACTCGCGTCCGACGGCCGATGCCATCCTCACGATTGCGCTGGCCTGCGGCGGCTCGTGGAACGAGACCTTCTGGTGCAACGAGCGCTTCGACGAACTGCTCGTCATGGGCCGTCTGGAGACGGACCTCGCAAAGCGTCAGGAGATCTACCATGAGGCGTGCACCATCCTGCACGACGAGGGTGGGGTCTTCCTGCCGTTCTTCTCGAACTACATCGAGGCCACGACCTCACGAATCCAGAACTATCACGGCAGTTCCGCGTTCTCGATGGGTGCGGGCTGGCCCTACGAAGAGGTTTGGATTGACGATTCGATGGCCTGATCGTTTGATAGAATTTTTGAATGGTGCCGGCGGGGTTTCCCGCCGGCGCTTTATCTTTCGCGCTCATGGATGTGATATGCGCAGGCAGACCAAGGGGAGCAGCTCGACATGGCACGACGCGCGAAGAACAGACAGGCCGCCGGCCGCCGCCGCAGCGAGAGCCCTGAGCGCAAGGTGCCGCAACTCCCTTGGACCGTAGTACGCAATCCCTATCCGCCCATGGAAATCGCCAGCGCCGACGAGATCGAGGCGGTGCACGACGGCTCCATGCGCGTCCTGGAGGAGATTGGCGTCAACATTCTGCTTGATGAGGCGCGCGATGTCCTGAAAGGGGCCGGTGTTGCCGTGACGCCGGGTGAGACGCGGGTGCGTTTCGACCGTGGCTTCATTGAGGAAGCCGTCGCCAAGGCGCCCTCGCAGTACACGATCCACGCACGCAATCCGGAACGCAGCCGGGTGCTGGGTGGCAACCACGTCAACTTCTTCCCCGTGGCCGGCAACCCCAACATCTCCGACATCGAGGGCGGCCGCCGGGCGGGCAATCTGAAGGACTATCGTGATCTGCTGCGCCTGGCCCAGGTCATCAATGCGGTGCACGGCTGCACGCCAATGCTGGAACCGATCGATGTGGAACCCAACATCCGTTATCTCGACATCGTCGGCGAACAGTTCCTGATCACCGACAAGGTCGCCTTCGGTTACTCGCTCGGCCGTCGCAAGATCCTGGATGCCATCGAGATGGTGCGCATCGCGCGTGGTGTCGACGAAATGACGCTTCTCACCGAACCCAGCATCTGGACAGTGGTGAACTGCAACTCTCCACTCCAGCTAGATATCCCGATGATGCTGGGCATGATCGAGATGTCGCGGCGCAACCAGGTGGTCGTGGTCACGCCGTTCACGCTGGCAGGCGCGATGGCGCCGGTCTCGATGGCTGGCGCGCTGACCCAGCAGAACGCCGAGGCCCTGGCTGGCATCGCCTTCTGCCAGACGGTCAATCCCGGTGCGCCGATGGTCTATGGCGGATTCACTTCGAACGTCGATATGAAATCGGGTGCGCCCGCGTTCGGGACGCCCGAGTATGTGAAGGCGGTGCTGGCCGGAGCGCAGCTCGCACGGCGCTACGGCATCCCGTACCGCTCGTCGAACGTGAACGCTTCGAACTGGCCCGACGCCCAGGCGACCTATGAAGGTGCGATGTCGCTCTGGGCGACGGTCATGGGCCACACCCACATGATCATGCACAGCTTCGGCTGGCTCGAGGGCGGTCTGCGCGCGTCCTTCGAGAAGATCGTGATCGATCTCGAGATGGTCCAGACGCTGATGAAGGCGTTGGAGCCGCTCGATTTCTCCGAGCCTGAGCTCGGCATCGAAGCCATGCGCGATGTCGGTCCCGGCGGTCACTACTTCGGCACCCAGCACACCCTCGACCGCTATGAGTCAGCCTTCTACGAGCCCGTTCTGTCGGATTGGCGCAATTGGGAAACCTGGAGGGAAGACGGCGCACTCGACGCCACCCAACGCGCCCACAAGGTCTACAAGCAGCTGCTTGCCGAATATGAGGAGCCGGCCATGGATCCAGCGATCCGCGAGGAACTGACGGCCTTCATCGCCCGGCGCAAGTCCGAGGGCGGTGCGACGGCGGACGACTGAACGCGGGGGCCACCAGATGGACTGTGCCGCGCACGGTCCGTTCTCCGACATCGACGAGCGCGTCCGCCTGTTCGATGACCTGCTGTCCCTGATCACGTCGGCGGCCTTCACGACGGCACCCCGCCGGTGGTGTTCTGACAGCAGTCACGCGCGACACTTCCGGTCGCCGAGCGGCAGGCGGCGATTGTTGCAGTCGATCCCCGCCCGTTGACGGTGAAGCGATCTCTTCGATCGCGCGGTCGGCACATGGCGCGACTTTTCCCTCATGCTCACGGCGATGCTGTGACACCAGGGCAGGCCTGCGCGGGTGCGCCGCGGATTTGCCGACTACTTCGTTGCCGATCACTTCGAGGACCATTGGGGCTGCGGGTACTGGAACGAGGGGTAGGGATGCTGGGCCATGGCCGATGCACAGCTTGATGACGTGCATCGGCAGGTCTATGGGATCGCGTTCGAACCGCGCGGCCTCGTTCAGGAAGACATCCGCCGTGGACGCCTTGCCGCACCGTTCTCCCTGACGCTGGAACTCGACTGCCGCGTCTATTTCGTATGCCTGCCGCACGCCCTGGAACGGCCGCCGGTTGCGGCTTTCCGTGATTGGGCGCGGGCACAGGCCGTCGCGACGATGCTGCCTCCCGAAGACATCGTGCTGTCACAGGGTCCGGGGAACCGGGCCAGATAGGCTTCAGCACGCGGCATCGCATCGTGCAGAAACCGGTCGGGCTGCCGCAGCCACAGACCGTCGCAGGTGCGCGAGAGCGGTTCCGAGACCATAACCGCGCGGGGCAGGGCACGGATCGTTCCGTCCCAAACGGGGTGGCGGCGCCGCGCCCGAGCCCAATAGCGATCCATGAAGAACCAGCAGTCGCTGTAGCCGTGGTAGTCGAACACCCTGTCGCCGAAGCTCACGACGATGTTGATTGCCGGTAAAGCTGTTGATGGGACGGATCCAGAGTGCCTCCATCTCGCCACCGGTCGTGCCGTTCCAGAAAGGCGTAGGCTAGGATGTGGCAGGCGCAGCAGACGAAAAACACCCGATCGGGCAGGGCCCAGCGCTTGTGCTGATCGCGCTTGCTGTGGCCGGGCGTGCGTGGCTGGTACACCGGCGCACTCGGTCCCAGGTCGCGGTTGCTTCCTGCATGTCGCCGCGGTCGAGAAGGCAGCCGCTCACCAGGAACCATGCCAGGCCCAGTTGCCGGAAAGCGTGATTGGGCACGATTTCGGTCGGCTCGATCGTCATGTCCGGTTCCTCGCCCAGGACGACGCGGGCGAGCTGGATGCCGAACATGGAACACATTGCAACGCCGTGGCTGTTGAAGACCATACCGGCATGAACGTTCTCGGCCAGCTTGAAGAGGCACGGCGTGTGGTCTGTCGTGATGGCGACCTGGCCGTCCCACTTGAATTGCCAGCCGATGCCGTACAGCGCCGGGTAGATCTCGGCGGCCGTCTTCTTGAGGTGTTCGACGGAAACGGGTTCGCTGAGGTTCGTGAAATTGCCCCCACCCATTGATGACGAAGTGGTTGTCGCGGTCGAGTTGGAAGTAGTGCAACGCCCGGCGGGTCTCAGCGACGGCATGGCGGCCGAGCAGCACATGGGCGAGCTGTGTCTCGTTCAGGGGGTCGGTCGCCGATGGAAACGACGGTTTTTGAGATCGGGCCACGAACGGTCTGTGTAGCCGTTGGTACATAGCGGCACGTGCTCGGCCGCCACCTCGCCGCCCTCGGCGACCAATCGCTAGCCCTTGCCCTCCTGATGGATGCTGGTCGCACGGGTTCGACCGTATACCATGGCACCTTTCTCAAGGGCGGTGTGCGCCATGCCGCGAGTGTAGTACAGCGGCTGCAGGTGACCGCTTCGGGGCTCCCGCATGCCGGGATGATAGAAATCGGTGCCGATCATGTCCCTGAGGCCTTGGTGGTCGTAACGTTCGACCGTCACACCCAACTCGCCCCATTCCCTGACCCAGGATTCGAGGAACGTATTGCCGAAGCCCGCGTGAACGAAACCGGGGCGTTCGTGGTCGCAGACGACGCCGTGCCGTTCTATCAGGCCGAAGATGAGATCGGTTGCCTTGTCGAGCACGGCGGCACCCCGGTTGCTGCCGTACTTCGCCGGGATCTCCGACGGCAGCATGCGCCAGCCCGGATTGACCTGCCCGCTGTCGCGGCCGTATGTGCCCCCAGCCGGGTTCGTCCGCCTCCAGCACGATGACCGACTTGCCGAGTTCCGAAACAATGGAGCGCCGCCCTCAGACTGGTGAAGCCGCCGCCCACGATGACGACGGCGGCCTCCTCACTTTCCGCCATGGGTTAGGCATCTCGGCGGCAGGTGCGGCGCTTGCGGCCCAGACGCTGTCGGGCATGGACATGTTGGCGGTCCCAAAGCTATGGCTGAGTCTAGTCTCTGCTTTCGACCGAGAGCCAGCCGCTGTTGCCGTGGAGCACCGATGACCAAGCAGCCCAACATCCTCTTCCTCATGATGGACCAGCTCGCCCCGCAGGTGCTCAAGCCCTATGGCGGCACGGTCTGCCGCACGCCGAATCTCGAGAGGTTGGCGGCCGAGGGCGTCGTCTTCGAGAATGCCTACTGCAACTACCCGGTCTGTGCGCCAGCGCGGTACAGCCTGATGTCGGGCCGCCTGCCGTCGCGTGTTGGTTCCTACGACAACGCGAACACGCTGTCGTCGGAGGTGCCGACCTTTGCGCACTACCTGCGCATGATGGGCTATCACACGTGTCTGTCGGGCAAGATGCACTTTGTCGGCCCCGACCAGCTCCACGGCTTCGAAGACCGCGTCACGACCGACGTCTATCCTGCCAACTTCCTGTGGACTACGGACTGGACCCTCGGCCCGACCTATTGGGAGCCCTGGTACCACTCCATGCGCGCCCTGCTGGACGCAGGTCCGTGGCGGCGCAGCGTGAACGTGAAGTACGACGAGGAGGTCACGGTCGAGGCCTGCCGCTGGCTGCACGACCATGCCGACCGTGGCGACGACAGTCCCTTCTTTCTCGCTACCAGCTTTATCAGCCCGCACGATCCCTATCTCGCGCCGCCGAACCACTGGGACCTCTATACCGACGACGAGATCGACGAGCCCCGGGTCGGCGACATCCCGCTTGATGAGCGCGATCCTCACAGTCGTCGTCTCTATTACACGATCGGTCGTCATATGGACGAGGTCGGGCTGGACGATGTCCGCAGGGCGCGGCGGGCCTACTATGCGGTGGTGACCTGGCTCGACGAGCGCATCGGCCGCGTGCTCGAAACGCTCGAGGCGATCGGCGAGAGGGGCAATACCATCATCGTTGTCTCGGGCGACCACGGCGATATGCTTGGCGAGCGCGGCATGTGGTTCAAGATGAGCTTCCACGAGTGGTCGGCGCGGATCCCGATGATCGTGCACGCGCCCGGTACCTACGGCGCCCGACGGGTCAGGGAGAATGTCTCGCTGCTCGATCTCTTCCCCACGTTCCTGGAGTGGGCGAACGACGGTGCGATGCCCGAGCTTTTTTCGCCGATCGACGGCGGCAGCATGGCCGGCCTGGCAAGCGGTAACACTGACGGCTGGGCCGATACCGCCTACAGCGAGTACTGCGGCGAGGGTGCGGAATCGCCCCTGCTGATGGTCCGCCGTGGCCGCTGGAAGTACGTCCACTGCGATGACGACCCGCCACTGCTTTATGACCTCGAAGACGATCCCGACGAGCTAACCAACCGTGCGGGCTCCGTGGACGTGGCTGATGCTGAAGCCGAACTCAAGGCCGAGATCCATCGTCAGTGGGACACGGCAGACCTGAAGGAGCGGGTGATCGCGAGCCAGCGCGCCCGTACCTTCCTCGAGAAGGCGTTGTCTGTCGGCAAAAACGATCCGTGGGACTGGCAGCCGATGCGTGATGCCTCGCGTGAGTATGTCCGTGACGAGGGCGACATCCAGGGCATCTACGACACGAGCTGGAGCGACCAGAAACGCTGACGCGAAAAGGGGCGGACATGGCGGGCTACGACTACATCGTCGTCGGTGCGGGATCGGGCGGCGGATCGCTGGCGGCCCGTCTGAGCGAGGAACCGGACGTCCGCGTGCTTCTGCTCGAGGCGGGCGGTTCCACCGATCACTGGTCGATCCGCATGCCGGCCGGCTTCGGCATGCATTTCCTCGGCGGACCCTACAACTGGTCCTATCGCTCGGTGCCGCAGAAGAAACTGGCCGGCCGCAAGATCTATCAGCCGCGTGGCAAGGGGCTGGGTGGCTCGTCGGCGATCAACGGCATGGCCTACATCAGGGGTCACGCGCGCGACTTCGAGCGCTGGGAAGAAGAGGGTGCGCAATGCTGGGGTTATGCCGACGTGCTGCCCTACTTCAAGCGCTGCGAATCCAATGTGCGCGGCGAGACGCCGTGGCATGGCGGCGACGGCCCCGTGGCCACGAAGACCTTCGGCATTCGCATGGACCTCAACCGGGCCTTCGTTGAGGCCGGCGAACAGGCGGGCTTTTCCCGAACCAACGACGTCAACGGCTACCAGCAGGAGGGCTTCGGGTCGTTCGACCAGAATATCGACGGCGGTCAGCGGGCCAGCACGTGGCATGCCTACCTCAAGCCGGTCAAAGGCCGACCCAACCTGACGATCCGCACCGGCGCGGAAACCCACCGCATCGTGATTGAGGGCAAGCGGGCTGTCGGCGTGTTACTCGGCACCGGCGAGACCATCCGTGCGGAACGCGAGGTCATCATTGCGGCCGGTGCGTTCTCGTCGCCCCATCTCCTGATGCTGTCGGGCATCGGACCCGCCGATCACCTGCGCGAGCACGGCATTGAGGTCGTGCACGATCTGCCGGGTGTCGGCGGGAACTTGCAGGATCATCTCGAGCTTCACGTTCAGTGGGGCGCGGAGATCGGTCACACCCTGAACAGGATCGCGGCCAGCCCGCTGCGCAAGGTGGCGGCGGGTGTCCAGTGGTTCCTGACCCAGGACGGACCCTGCGCCACGAATTTCGTCGAGGTCGGCGCCTTCACCCGCTCGACGCCCGACAAGCCGCATCCTGACATCCAGTACCATTTCTTCCCATTCCTGCTGGACGGCTGGGGTGCCAGCACCAAACGCGGCGGCTTCTGCACATGCGTCGGCACGCTGCGGGAGCACAGCCGGGGGACCGTCAGGCTTGCTTCGGCCGATCCGGGGGAGCGGCCGCTCATCGACTTCAACTTCCTCGACGACCCGCGCGATCTCGAAGACCTGCGCGCCTGTATCCAGCAGGCCCGTGACGTGGTCAGCCAACCGGCGATGGATGACTTCCGTGGTGCCGAAGTCGATCCCTGGGCATCAGCCAAGAGCAAAGATGCGATCGATCAGCTCATTCGCGAGACTGCCGAGAGCGCCTATCACCCCTGCGGCACCTGCAAGATGGGTACAGATGCCTTGGCCGTGGTCGATCCCGAATGCCGGGTTTGCGGCATCGAAGGCCTGCGCGTGACCGATAGCTCGATCATGCCTTCGATCACCAGCGGCAATCTCAATGCGCCGACCATGATGATCGGCGAGAAGGCGGCCGATCTCATTCTCGGTCGTGATCCCCTGCCGCCGTCGAACGCGGGATTTGCCGGCGCAGCGTCAGAGTTCCCGATCCCGGTGCCCTGACTTACACTCGGAGCTTGTGAGCGCGAGGCTTCGGTGACATGCCGGGGATCGGTTCGTCTAACCGTTACGACGTCATCAACAGAAAGAACCAATCGTCGGGCTTTCTGTTCCTCCTTCTGCTGTTCGGCATCGGGCTGATCGTGGCCCGCATCTTGCTGCGATCAGACTCTCGGCGCCTGCAAGAACTTGTTCGGGGATGTCGGCGAAGCGCTGGAGCGCGAGGTCGACAAAGTTGTCAGTCAGACGATGCCCGAAGGGCTGACCCTGGAGCAGGAGGAGGTCGAGGCGTCGTTCTACGAAGCCGTTGATCGTGGCGACCTCCAGGCGGCTGTCTCCCATGCCGCCGACTACATCGCACTGTGGCCGAGGGACTACCATGGCTACGATCTACGAGACTATGCCAATTGGTCGCGTGACAACTGCAAGGAGGCTGCAGTCGACTTCGGAGGCACCATAGCCTGTAATCGGGATGACCAGTATGCCTAACACGCTCGCGCCTTCTGTCAGGAATTTCTTGGGTAATGGCTGCTTGCACGGAGTGATGCGGGTAGGGCTTACGAGCTTGCAACGCAGGATAGCGGCGTGCTTGCTGCGGTGTTGCTGCGAAGCTGGCTTGCCTTCTCTGACGGCGAATTTGGGGACGCGTCATCTGATTTCGCGTCGTTTGCCTCGTTTGACGAAGCCGCCAACACCAACGCCCTTGTCGCATGGTGGCTCACCGGGGCGATGGCAGGTCATTGAGACGACAGCATGCTCGCTGAGGACTTTCGTGACACGTTTGTCTCGGACACTTTCGGTGACCTCACGCTTGACCTGTTTGCCGGCGCGTTGACACCTGCGATGTACCGAGAGGTCGTCGGTGATAATCCGATCGGCGCCTTCTATCCCGGTTACAAGCATTTCATCGATCTAGATCTCGACGCGTCACAGGCGGCGTGACGAGTTCAAGCGGTTGCTGGAAGAGCACGAGCGGTTCGAGAGTTTCGAATCCGAGATTTTCGCCCAAAAACGAGGTCGATGACGGTACGGTTCGGCCGCGTGTGGATGCGTGACGGGTGCGCCAGATCGTGCTCAACCTGCTGTCCAATGCGGTCAAGTCCTCACGCGAAGAAGGCATGTCCGTGTCAGTGTGAATGCCGATGCCGTCGGCACGCTGATGATCATCGAAGACCGCGGCGTCGGCATGACCGCCGAGGAGCTTGAGACCGCATTCGAACCCTTCGTCCAGTTCGGCAGTGCGGGGCGCACGCGGAAGGGGACCGGCCTCGGGTTGCCGCTGACCAAGCAGTTGGTCGAACTGCACGGCGGTTCGCTGACGCTGGAGAGCACAGCAGGAGAGGGGACCCGGGCTGCGGTGCGCTTTCCCGCGAATCGCGTGGTGGCCTGACACACCGGTTTCGTGCGTCTGGACGGTTTGGTCCCTTGATCACGCGGGCATCTCACGACAACCTGCCGCTTGCCGCCGCTTGCCGCCGCTTGCCGCCGCTTGGACCGCAGGTCGCCCGACCCGAATCGTTCCAGGCACCCTGCTTGAACGATCTGGAGCACCGGTTGTCCGACGAACGCCGACGCCTCGAACGCCGCATCGCGGAGATGCCGCCGATCGCCGACGAGGTGGTCACCACCACCTGCTACATGTGCGCCTGCCGCTGTGGCATCCGCGTTCACAAGAAGGACGGTGAGCCGGTCTACATCGACGGCAACAGCGACCATCCCGTCAACAAGGGCGTGTTGTGCGCCAAGGGGGCGGCGGGCCTGATGAACCATCGCTCGCCG